>JAQBNQ010000352.1 GCA_028288545.1 Bacteroidota bacterium | reverse complement strand
CAGCATCTGAAGGCGACCGTCAGCCTAATCCACTGGTTATTCTTTTCCCTAGTGCCCCAAACCCCACTGAAGGTAAGTGCCTGATAAGATTTTATATACCTGAAAGCGACCCTACAGCCAGCATAAGGATATTAAACGGTGATAGCACCTTTAACAGGGATATTTCATTATTGGGGCAAACAGGCATCAACAGTGCCGTTTTAAATGTTTCTGACTGGAAGGATGGCAACTATATCTACCAGTTATTTTACAAAGGCGAGTTGCGTTCCAGCCGTTCTATGGTAGTTAAGCATTAATTACTTTGCCCTTTCCGAAGTATCCTTTTCAGCAAAAAACTGCATGGCGTCTTTTACCGAAGCAGTAGGTTCTTCTTCCATAGGTATGTGACCAACGCCGGCATATACAATCAGTTTGGAACCCTTTATGTCGTTATGAAATTTACCGGCATGTTCAAGCGATATCCAGTGGTCCTTTTCGCCCCATTGTATTAAGGTGGGGATATTTATGTGGCGTAAGGATTCGGTATCGTAATTTTTTATCCGGTTTACAAAGGCAATAAATCCGGCGCGGTTTCCATCACGAAGGCTCAGTTTAAAATAACGCTCAACAATAACATCGCTTACTTTTGTCGGGTCGCCATATACTTCTTTTGTGCTTTTTTCTACCAGGTACCGGGGGGTAATGTAACGGCCTATAAGGCCCAGTAGTTTTATTTTTCCCAACGTAAAAATAAATGGTGGCTTAGCTATCGGGTAACCCGCAGCATCCACCAATATCATTTTTTTAACCTGCTGCGGGTGAGAGGCCGCATATTGCCAGGTAATAAATCCACCTAACGAACTGCCCGCCATATAACATTCCTTTACGCCCAGGCTATCCAATAGCTTTTGCATAAACGATACATAGTAGGCGGCGTCGTAAATATTGTCGGCATTGGGGCCTGTTAATCCAAAGCAGGGAATATCCATCCTTATTACCCGGTATTGTTTGGAAAGTGAATCTGCCCACACCTGCCAGGTATGGAACGAAGAAGACATCCCATGTATCAAAACCACAGGGTAGCCTTTACCTTCATCACGGTAGTGTACCAGCAACCCATCTATGTTAATGAATTTTGAAGGCGATGGGGCGTATTCAGCCTTCAGTTCTTCTACAGGAATATCCAGGTGTAATTGGGTAAGCGACCCTACCACAAATAACAACAGTAAAACACCTATAGCTTTTAGTATTTTTTTGAACATAGCAGGTTAATTTAGTTGACTGGGCATGGTAAATATAGGACTTAGCAATTTATATCCATATTGGCCAGGGTGGCATAAATAATTTCTTAAAACTGCCCTTATACCTTACCTTTGCTACAAACTTATACTTATGGAAATTCAAAACATGGAAAACGATCCGCTTTGGAAGACCGCCAAAAAACGCGCCGCCTTTAAGATCCATTTGGTAAATTACATTGTATGGAACAGCTTTATGTGGGCGGTTTGGTACTTTACAGGAGCTGGTTACATGTGGCCTATATGGTCGATGCTTGGCTGGGGAGTAGGTTTAATTTACAATTACCTGGCAGTGTACGAATTTGATAAAAGCACCCTGGTAAAAAAGGAATACGACAGGCTTAAAAATCAAAGTCGTTCGTAACAAAATAAATAGTGGTATGGATCTGTTGACAAAATTGGGACATAAGTTTATTGGCAACCTGGGCGTTGAGGCTTTCAGGTATATAGTTTTTGCGGGTGCTGCTTTCCTGTTACTATATGTTTTAGGCCGCAGTTTTTTTGCCAGGTTTAAAATACAGCAGAAATTTCCGGAGCGTAAACAGATGCTGCGTGAAATAAAATATTCCTTCCTGTCGCTTTGTATTTTTGCTTTGAATGGTGTAGTTGTTTTAACTGCTTACGATTATGGCTACACGCATTTGTACATGAAGTTCAGCGACCACAGTGTGGGCTATTTTATTTTTTCGGTTTTCGCATTCATCATCGCACACGACACCTATTTTTACTGGACCCACCGGCTTTTGCATCACAAAAAAATATACCCGGTAGTACATAAACTACATCATCTCAGCCACGACCCTACCCCCTGGGCTGCCTATGCCTTTCATCCGTTGGAAGCAGTTGTACAGGCGGGCATTTTTCCAATTATGGTGTTCCTTATCCCGGTTCATCCATTGGCTTTGTTAACCTGGGGCCTTTTCCAGGTGTTTCTGTACGTAATGGGCCACTCGGGCTTCGAGTTATTTCCGGCGGGTTTTACTTCGGGTAAAATCTCAAAATGGCATAATACCTCTACACATCATAATATGCATCATAAATACGCCAACAGTAATTATGGCTTGTACTTCAATTTTTGGGATCGCATTATGGATACTAATCACGCCAAATACAATCAGCAATTTGAAGAGGTAAAAGCAAGGTCAAAAAACTTAAGAACTTTAGCGCCGGAACCCATAATACCTGAAAAAACAATCGCCCAGGCTTAGAACGCATGAACTTGATGTTGCAACACGAAGCATCTTGTATTATCGCCATCATGGTATAATTTTTAAGCGTTCAGGATTTATCTTAAGAAACATAAGCTTATTACATTTGCAGCACTGCTAGGCGTTTCACCCATGAGCGTTTGGTACACCCATGAACAAACAAAAGTTTAAGAATCGTTTAGATGATTCTGTTAAGCTATTACTTGCCTTTACAGGCAATTATTGCTTTAATGAATTATCCGAAAATTGTGTTTTTACAATTACGCCCAACGTGCGGATACCCGGTGCCCATCTCAATGCACGGGAAATTTCTCTTTTAAATACCATCAACACCAACAACGGTAAACTTTATAGTGCTGGTGAAGTGGTTGATCTGCTATGGCAGGATGGAAAAGTTCCTTTATGGATCAATACATCGGCCTATTCTTCAAAACCCGAAGTAACCATTATCAATCTCAACTGCAGTCGCCGTTTAAGGAGAGAGGATGACTTAAATACTTCCGCCCATCAATATCCGCCTTTTCATCCCGGCGTTATACAGCCACCCGATTTTTTAAAGACCGGTAACGGTAAATACGACATTAATTGGAACAGCAATTTTGAGGAATTGGTAAAGCCAAAAACTTTTTGGCAAAAGATAAGTCGCTTTATTTCCTGAAATTAGCCCTAAATTTTTGGGGCAATGGATGGAACGGATAGAATTGAGATCATTAAAGGCGATATCACAAAAGTACAGGTAGATGCAATTGTTAACGCCGCCAATTCCTCCCTGCTTGGGGGCGGCGGGGTAGATGGAGCGATCCACCGCGCAGGAGGACCCGTTATTTTAGAAGAATGTAAAAAAATAGTTGCCCGGCAAGGTGGCTGTAAAACAGGCGAGGCTGTTATTACCAGCGGTGGCAATCTGCCCTGCAGTTATGTGATTCATACCGTAGGCCCCATTTGGAACGGGGGCAAAAAGAATGAAGAGGAGAAATTGGCCAATTGCTACAAAAATTCTTTACAATTGGCTGCGGAGCACCAGGTTAAAACCATTGCCTTTCCAAACATCAGTACCGGCGTATATAAGTTCCCGAAAGATTTGGCTGCGCGGATTTCCATAGCTACAGTACTTAACTTCATTTCAACCGGTTCCGGTATCGAAAAAGTTTTGTTTGTTTGTTTTGAAGACGAAAGTTTTAATTATCTTGTCAAAGAACTTAATACGCAAAAATAGTTCTTCGCCCCATGCCCCCAGGCATTTGTTACAAAATTGAAACGGATGTAACAATCTGTTTAAAACAACGTATACTCTGTTACACTCAATGTAGAGTTGAAATTAAACCGGTGAATTTGATAAACGTTTAACCCAACTGCCATGAAAGCTAAATTTACTGTGGGACTGTTTGTTGCCTTTATTTCCTTCGGCGCCACATCTTATAGAAGTGGAGAAACTATTTCGGGAATCAATTTTTACCAGGGCACTTACAAGCAGGCGCTTGAAGAGGCCAAAAAACAAAACAAACTTATTTTTATCGACGCTTATGCCAGTTGGTGCGGCCCATGCAAACTTTTGGCAAAAAGCACTTTTACCGATAAAAATGTTGCCGAATACTTTAATGAGCATTTCATTAACCTTTCGGTAGACATGGAAAAGGGCGAAGGCCCTATGCTGGCTTCAAAATATAAGGTAACTCACTTTCCTACCCTTATTATCACCGATGAAAACGGCAGCAGGATAACCTTTACAGTAGGTTATATCCAACCCGATGATATGCTCGGTTTTGGTAAATACGGGGTACAAAAGGCTCCCGGAAAGCAGGAAGCAAAAGATAAATAATCAGCATAGCCTAAAGCTAGCCTAATATACTCGGCAACTTTAACCACACCTATCCGGCCACGGCCCAACTATTTTTTTAACCTTTTCTTTGCGCCTTATCTCTTTGTGGCAAAAGTTTTTCTTTAATTGCTTTTCTTTGTGCTCAGCGCCCTAGTGGCAAAAAAAATATGGAAAAATACGAGCAAAGGGGAGTATCCGCAGGTAAGGAAGAAGTTCATGCAGCGGTGAAGGATCTGTATCATGGGCTTTATCCAAAGGCATTCTGCAAAATATATCCCGATTACATGGGTGGGGATGAAAGCTATTGCAATGTAATGAGCGCCGATGGCTCTGGCACCAAATCCATTTTAGCTTACCTGTATTGGAAGGAAACCGGCGATGTTTCTGTTTGGAAAGGAATTGCCCAGGACGCTATGGTAATGAACCTGGATGACCTGCTTTGCATTGGGGCTACTAACCAGTTTCTTTACACCTCTATTATTAACCGCAATAAACATTTGATTACCGGTGAGGTGATAGCTGCTATTATACAAGGGGGACAGGAATTTATTGATAAGATGAATAACCTGGGTATCCGCATTAACCTGATGGGCGGCGAAACTGCCGACCTTGGCGATTGCGTTCGCACCACAACGGTGGACGCGGCTATGACGGTGCGCATGAAGAAGAACGACCTGGTACTTACACAAAATATTAAGCCCGGTAATGTTATTATCGGTTTTGCATCATACGGCCAAGCAACCTACGAGGACGAATACAATAGCGGCATCAGCAGCAATGGCTTAACCTCGGCACGGCACGACCTGTTGCATAATTCTTATGCCACAAAATATCCTGAAACATTTGATGCGGTCATCGATAAATCACTGGTGTATAGCGGTTCGAAAAAACTAACGGATGCTTTGGAGGGAACTCCGCTAAATATTGGCAAAGCACTTCTTTCGCCTACGCGCACTTACCTGCCTATTATGAAACAAGTGCTGGAAGAATTACCCGCACAAATAAACGGCCTGGTTAACTGTACCGGTGGTGCACATACCAAGGTGTTGCATTATATCGAAGGATTACGTATTGTAAAAACGCATTTGCTTCCGGTTCCACCCATATTTAATTTAATACAACAGGAAAGCAAAACCAGCTGGAAAGAAATGTACAAAGTACTCAACTGCGGAACCCGTCTTGAACTTTATACCGACGCTAAAAATGCTTCATTGATCATTGACGTGGCCCAGGCGTATGGTGTATCGGCGCAGGTTATTGGTCATGTGGAGGCCAGTAAAAAAAATGAGGTGGTGGTAAAAAGCCAGCACGGAGAGTTTGTATATAACTAATAAAAGGCTGATAACATTCTCAAGTTGTCCTTTATGAAAGCAATGGGCATAGAGCCAAATTCTCCCCTCTCCTGTTTCCGCAAAAGCCGGAACGGGATTTGGCTTTTGCTGTTGCTGCCTTTATTTTCTCTTTCGCAAAGCGCTAAGCAAGGACCTCTTTCTACCAAACAAAAACTTGATTTATTATGGACACATACGCGGCAGTATGATAACCCGGCACGATACACCATGATTGATAAATACTTTACAATTACCGGTGTGGTTTCTTTTGTAGGGCGTGGTATCGATAATAACGATTGCGACAGCACCTTTAATGTAAAACTAAGCAACGAGTCGAAAAAGTTGGTGGATAGTTTGACAAAGGCCGATTTGAAGTTGGACAAGTCTGCCGATATACATATTGAAATATCCTGCGCTACCAGCGGCAACTGTAAGCAACCTCAAGAATGTGATGGTTTTAAATACCCGTTTTTGTTGCCACAGGTACCGGCACTGTTTTCAAAAGTGAGTATAACAGGTTGCCTGGTTATAGAAAAGCATGGCAAATACCAACTTGAGATGCACCCTGTAAGCGAGATAAAAATCTTGCCTTAAGCCTAGTTTGCTGAAGCCAGTTTATGCTTTATCTCCTCAATATGGGCCTTGTTCAAAGGCTTCATAAAATAACCTTTTACCAACTGGTTGCTCAGCGATATCTGGCGGTCTTCTTCAAGTGCCGAGGAAGTAAGTATAAATACATTGGAGGCGTGAGAACACTTATTGCGCTTTTTAAGCTGCTCCAAAAACTCAAAGCCATCCATTACCGGCATATTCAAATCCAGTAAAATCACCTCGGGGCATTCCTTGGTGGCCGATAAATAATCCAGCGCAGCCTTTCCGTTTAAAGCCTCATCTACCTGGCAATCCACCTCGTTGCTTTTCAAAAACATCCTGTTCAGGAAATTAAACGCCTGGTCATCCTCTACAAGTAATATCTTTTTAATGTCCATCATACAATTATAGCAGTGTTAAAAGAAATTTTAAAACTGGTTCCTACTCCTTCCGTGCTGTCTACTGTTATAGTCCCGCCGTAAGCATCAACAATGGATTTAACGATATGCAAACCCACCCCGCTGCCCTCCACATGATCGTGGAAGCGTTTAAAGATACCAAAAATCCGGTCCTTATTCAAATCCATATCAATGCCAAGTCCGTTATCCTGCACAGTAAATGAAATAATATCGTCTTGTTTTTCGGCTGTAATACTTATCCGCAAAGGGCGTTCCGGGTCGCAATATTTAATGGCATTGGTTAGCAGGTTTAAAAAAATACTTTTAATGTGCACATAAGGTAACGGCACTTCTGCTACTCCGGCAAGTTCAACTATTACCTTAGCATTGATCTCGTCAAGATTACTTTGTACCGTAGCCTGTGCGTCGGCCACAATAGTTCCCAGGGCCATCGATTGGTCGCTAACATCTTCTTTGCGCAGCAGGTTTTTACGCAGCTTTAATATGTTGTTTAACGAATGGTTGGTCCGCTGCATCTGGTTAATGGTGTTCTTCATCATCTTCAGCACCTCGGCATATTCCGGCTTAATGGCGTTCGAATTATGCAGCATATTCGTCAAACCCTCCAGCGCTATGATCGGCGATTTGATGTCATGGGCACTGATGTAAGCCAGTTGTTCCATATACTCGTTATTCACTTCCAGTTTTCTTAAGGCCTCTTTCAATTCCTCATTAAGCTTTAGCGGCGTTATATCTGTATATATCGCCACCCATCCCGGCAGCGAATCGGCGTTTACTACCAGTTTTACACTACTCAACCCCTCTATTTTTTTACCACTGGGACTAAT
>JAQBNQ010000342.1 GCA_028288545.1 Bacteroidota bacterium | reverse complement strand
GCAAATTGAAGCCACGCAAAGACTTATGGCCGAGCTTCAAAAAAATCAAATGAGCCAGGAGCAACTGGACGAAATTACCAGGCTCTCATCCCATATTGTAACCGATTCGGCGCGAAGGGCTTATTATAATGTATTTGCCGGCAACATGAATTTTTTAGACGATGTTGAGAAATCATTGCAAGGCTTTACAGAAAAACTGACAATGGATACAGCAGGTAATGTTACAGGCAATGATCCTATTGATATTTCAACTCTACGGAGGTTGATAGATAAGAAATGGAAGATTGCAGATGACCCGGATGTAACTACGGATGGAATTAGTTCAGTGGTATTGATAAACCGCGTTCCCACCACTATGATTTTACTTTATACCACAGGACCGGATCTAAAAGTGGCCGTTTTGGATCCGCATGAGTCCAGGAATGTATCAATTCACGATGGCCATTTTTGGATACGCGCATTTTTTGGCAAAGGGTGGAGTGCCAGCAACAAAGTTTATATCCCTAAAGCTTTCGGCAAAATAAAAAAGGAGCATGGCACCCTGGTTAACGATGGTTGGTTTACCTATAGGCTTAAGCCGGGAACCCGGCGAACAGACTATATCAGTTTGGTAACTGCTAAAGCGATTAACACAAACACCGATAGCGTTATATTTAATTTAAACTCAAGAACCGGCAGACCTTTTGAAATAAAAGGAGAAAATCTTCGAGGCGTTACGGATTGAATCGGTTTTATATAACTGAAGGCCTCGCAAGGCGGGACAGGCACTAAATGAGAAGCCTTAACCCAAGGACTGCTCGATAAGGCAAGGGCCCGGAAGTGGCAGACCTGACTGCCGTCAGGCAGGCTTCTTTTTCATTGGGCGTTCGAAGTTGGTCTTCGACACACTTCGAACAACGGTGGAACTAAATAAAATCGTTTGATCTACATAGTTTAATTTGCTATAATTACTGTATGGCTACAATAAATCCCTGGATTAATTTCAATGGCAATACTGAAGAAGCATTTACGTTTTATAAATCTGTTTTTGGCGGAGAGTTTGCGAAGGTGGTGCGTTTCAAAGATATCGCGAGTGATGAATTCCCCGTGGCAGAAAAAGAAGGAAATAAAATAATGCATATTGCTTTACCCATTGGTAACAATACTATGTTGATAGCCAATGATGTTCCTGAGGTTCTGGGGCGAGTAAATGAGCATGAAAATCGCAGCAAAATTTTGGTAAATACGGAAAGCAAAGAGGAGGCAGACAGATTATTCCATGGCCTTTCGGCCGGAGGAGAAGTAGAAGGATCTATAGGTGACAGTCCGTGGGATTCATATGCGGGTATGTTTCGAGATAAATACGGTATTGAGTGGATCATTGAATTTTCTCCTGCTAAATGAAATAGTCTTTCAAACATTGTTCCAAGTCCGAAATGAGTAAGCGCAGTGGTCTTAGTTCTGTTTTTCTCAGTGGTTACCCTGCAGGTCTGTCTACGCGAGCAAAAAACAAAAAAGCTGTTGCATGAAGGACATATCAGTAATATGGACGCCTGTATGGTACGCTTTGGACCAGTCGATTAAATGTAGTGGAACCGGCAATTTCAAGCTTTGTTTAAATTCAACCGAAACCACCGCACTTCATATTCTTAAGTATATCGATTATTCAAAAAGACAAAGCGACTTTGATCTCAAAACAAATCTCAATAGCTCCGACGATATCGAAATAAGTCTGCAGAAAGCAGAAAGCGAATTCGAGGATTTAATTGACACAAACCATTGGAAAATTATTTCGAGTACTGGAGAAACCACAAATATTCTTGTTCCTGTTTTTTATAATTCGGGTATTTGCTGGCGGCTCAACTTTGAGCATGAAAAAGGTTAGTATGTCTTAAACTTCACTGAGCGCGGGGTCTCCTCCACCTCAAACCCGCGCAGGAAGACCCCGCCAGGACGCCAAAATCCGCTTAGACAAAGCTATCCAAAATAAGACTATTTTGGAGATTCGATATTCTATCGGAAAATGAGTGACTACAAATATTTAAACGGCTTACTGTCTTTCAACTTAGGAACTTTAGTAGTTGAACTAACTAACGATCCAACATATAGTATTGATTCCGTCGATAATAATTTCACCTATGATTTTGCTTATCGGGATGAAGAATCTAACGTTTATGGAGGCAGTAGGCATGTGGTAAAAATTTTATCCGATGGCAAGATTATTCAAAGCGCCATTGTTTGCGGCGCAGGAGGCGGGGGCACAATGATTCACCCGAATTCGGCGGTAATGGTGGATGCCGCCATTATTATCTGTTGCTCTAATAAACTCTTCAGCTTATCCTTACCTGATTTAAGACTAAATTGGCTAACCGCAGTTGACATAGCAACGTGTTTCGGCATTTATAAAGCCGATGGAGGACTTTTTACTCATGGCGAATTAACCGTTGCAAGGATTAATATGGAAGGGCAAATAATTTGGCAAACAGGATTAAGAGACATAATTGTGAATATTGAAGAAAATAGAACTCAAAATGAATTTGTAATGCATGACAATTATATAAATCTAATGGATTTCAAAAGCAATACATACCAGCTTGACTTTAATGGAAAATTTATTGGAGAACAGATAAGTGAGGAGCAAAAACAGTGGGACTTATGGCTAAGTAAAATTAATAGGCCAGTTGCGCCTTGGTGGAAGTTCTGGAAATAAATACGATTGACCCATCCATCAATTCCCATAAGCAAAAACCTTCTTCTGGCACCAAACTCTGGTCTGATTTATTTCGGGGGAGTAAACTATGGTTTCATTATAGAGATCATATTTAAGCACTATTTCGTCGCTCACCTGTAGTTGTTCGCCATAATAAAGTGCTTTAAGGCGGCCGGTGTAATCCTGGTAAACAAGTATATCCTTACTGGCCTTGTAGCTTTGTGGGATATAGTTTTCCAGCATGTATTTCTTACCCTTATACCAGCAAAAGAAATTATTGGCATCATCGGCATAAGTCATAATGTTCTCTTTTATCTTCAAGCCTACAGGCTTTTCGCCGGTTAAGGTGGTGGCCTCGCCGTTGTAGTAAACAACCAGGTTGTTGGCCGGTGAAATATAGGCGCCAAAGCCATTGCCTGTCCAGTATTCGTCGGGCATGGGTATATCCGTTTCGTGCAGACGGCCATCCTGAAAAAATTTGATGTGGCCGTACTGGTCCTGGTATAAAACCATATCGCGGTCAACTAAGTATTTTGCGGGTTCGTAATCTTCGAGCACCTGCACCCGGCCGTGATAAAAGATTTTAAACTTACCCGACACATCCATGTAAGCGAAAATATTGCCGGCAATTTTAGAGCGATGAATACCATTGGCATCCAACACACGGGCTGCGCCATCATAAAATATATAAGTTGTGTGTAGCCCATCGTCCCATACCACCAGGCTATCGCTTACACGGGGCAATCCATCGTGGCGGTAAAAGCTATCGAGGGTTATAAACCGGTCGGCATATAATGCACTGATCGTTGTATTGGATAGATATACCATTAAGTTATCGGTTACCACGTACTTGGGCACACCAACAACCAGGCTGAACTTTTTGGTTTTGAATAAAACATCTCTTATAGTTGAAACCAGGCCGTGGTTATAAACTTTCATATCTCCGCTTGTATCAATATAAGCCATAACGCCATTGCGCCCAACCTTAAACGACTTTACCGGAAACCGCTCCACCTGTTTGAATCCTTCGCCGTCGTAAACATAAACAGCATTGTATATATCCTGAAAGGGTGCCAGGCACTGGCTGTTACCGCAAAAAAAGCTGAAACTAAAAGCAAATAAAAACAGGATATAGCGCATAGCGGAATTTGTGCAAAATAACGGGGAAATATGGATTTTGTTGTACATCATAAAAACGCAGGGTTTCCGGCGCGAAAAGGCCTGGCAGGAAGACCCCGCTGGAACGGGATTGGCCTTAAAGTTTGAAGTTGCCCTGGACACCCTTCGTGCAACAACAAATAATAACCTTTCTACCTTATAGTTTCACCAACTTCCGCACTACACTGAATTGATGCGAAGTAAGGCGCAACTCATAAACACCGGGGGCTGCACCGGCGAGGTATATTGTGGATTGCAGGTTAGTGATAGCGGATTTGAATATGAGTCTACCGGTAGCATCAAACACTTCTGCCAAACTTCCCAAAAGGATAGGATCAACACTTAATTGCCAACCGGTATTGGTCGGATTTGGGAACACCGATATATTATCAGAAAAAAAGTCTTCAGCTATTCCTGAAATTATGACGGGGTTTGATCTTGTAATGCAACCGTTGGAATCTGTAACCTCTAAAACGTAACTGCCAGGGGTTGTAGCAACGTACACAGATGTGTTTGCTCCGCTAATCGGAACCCCCGCTAATAACCATTGATAGCTATTGGCATCATACCCGCTTAGCGTATCGCCGTTAATACTTATGGATATATGAGATGAAGGATAAACATTGATGCTTAAACGAATGGAACTTGCCGGGCAACCGGAACTATCTGTAACAGTGACATAATAATAACCGGCAGATTGCGCATAAATGCAGGTTCCTGTATCGCGGGTATTCCAGTAATAGCTTGTATAGCCTGGCGTAGCACAAATTTGTGCAGTATCGCCGGCGCACATAGATGTCTTATTTGACGTGATATCAGCTAACAAATGGATAACCGGAAGAGTGAAGCTTTGAATGTTGTAGTCGCCACACGCAGTATAGCCACTGATAGTAAATACCGTAATTGAATCAGGTTTTAGCACGGCATGAAGCGAGTCAAGCCAGGTTACATTGATATTAGGAGCAACGCTTAAGGAATAGCCACCATTAAAACTAATCAGCGCCGAATCGCCATTACATATTGAGGTGCGTGAAAGCTGGTAACTTAAATTACTACTACCCGTAACGGGCAGGGTGAAGTT
>JAQBNQ010000315.1 GCA_028288545.1 Bacteroidota bacterium | reverse complement strand
AGTAAGTAAATGGGCGGCAAAATTACCACTATCAACGGTTGATACATAACGCGGCCACAACGGTTTTAATGAGTGGGTATCGTACCAGTTATAAAAGTGGCCGTTGTACCTTTCCATAGATTGGAGGGTTTTAAAAGTTGCCGCTGTCCGTTCAACAAATTCTCCGCCGGCGATATACCCAAAATCATGAGCGGCGAGGTTGGTTAACAGCGTTAACCCGATATTTGTGGGTGAGGTTCTGTTCGCAACGAGATCCATAGGTGTTTCCTGGAAATTATCAGGTGGCAACCAGTTTTCATTTTCGTTTACAAACTTTTCAAAAAAGTGCCATGTTTTTCTGCCCAGCTTGCGCAAATAAATATTTGCATCACCACTCAATTGAGCAGATTGTTTTGAAATGGGCTTGCTCACCCACCATGTTATAAAAGGGGCCGTAATCCAAAGCAGTAAAATTGGTCCTGCAACCTGCAGGGTAACCGGCGAGGTAATGATTAATCCCACGGTAACGGCAATCGCTATTACCGGCTCTACCCACATAGAAACGTATGAGGATAACAGGCTTTTATCGGATTTAAAGGTTGAATGCCCCGAGGGAGCCCATTCGAGTAATTTTTTATGGCTTATTACCATGCGCCACGTTGTGCGAAGAATTGCATCGATACTTACAAAGGCTTCGTGTGGAAGACAAATCATGGTGTACAAGGTTCTGATTGCGCCACTACCTACCGATTTACTTGAAATTATAAGGTGATGCGATAAAATGAGGTCTTTAGGTTTTCTCAGGAGGTCCCATAATGAGCTGACTATAACGGGTAGAATAATTATCAAGGTGACAATTAAAGTCCAGAACGCGGCTGAATGCAAAAATCTCCATCCCAATATTACAAATGCTGTAAAGGCAAATGGCACCAGGCTGCGCCGGATATTGTCGAATATTTTAAACCGGGATAATGCACTTACCGGGTTTTTGTGCCAATGCTTATCCCCACCGGGAACAAAAGGAGTAAACCAGGCCGCTATCTGCCAATCGCCTCTTATCCACCTATGGCGTCTTTTCATATCTGCATCGTAGCGCGATGGATATTTTTCGTATAACTGAACATCACTTAATAATCCCGAACGCGCATAGCATCCTTCTAAAAGATCGTGACTTAAAATCCTGTTTTCAGGAAATTTCCCCTTCATCGATTTTTCAAAGATGTCTACATCATAAATCCCTTTACCGATAAAAGAGCCTTCTTCAAAAAGGTCTTGGTAAACATCGGAGGTTGCCCTGGTGTAAGGGTCAATACCGGGTTCGTTTCCATTCATCCTGGCGTAAATGGAACTATCCAAATCGGGTAAACTTACCGAAACCCTGGGTTGAAGAATTCCATAGCCCTCAGTTACCCGGTTCTTTTCTTCATTGAATACCGCCCGGTTGAGGGGGTGAGCCATGCTACCTACAATTTTCCATGCGGCTTCCCTCGGCAGTTGGGTATCGGTGTCAAGCGTAATTATATATTTGATCTTTGGAAAGAGTGTTGCATCTGCAATTACTTCCGAAAAACAACCTTTTGAATTTCCTCTAAGTAATCCATTCAACTCAGCAAGTTTGCCTCGCTTTCTTTCATAACCCATCCAAATCCTGTCGTTGGGATTCCATTTTCTTGGCCGGTGAAAGAGCATAAATGAGCCATTGTTACCTGGGTCATATTTGCGATTGAGCTCCTCAATTCTTTTCTTCACCAGGTCCAGCAGAGGTTTGTCCTGTGGCATATTTTCTTCGGCAGCGTCAACGAAATCAGTTAGCAATGCGAAATGCAGGTGCGGATCCTTGTTAGCCAGAAATCTGACTTCAAGTCCTTCAGTTAAATCTTCAATATCTGAAATACTGGTAAGCAAAGTAGGAACTACCACCAGGCAGGTGGATGTTTCCGGCAATCCGGTTGAAAAATCCATGCGGGGCAAAAGGCTTGGCCGCACAATTAATGTGGTAATAAAGTTAACCAGCGTAACTGCCAGTTGGCTGGTACATATTAACGACAGGATAGCAACCGTAATTACCATCCAGGTGTCGTTGTCATCAAAAAATGCTTTGTAAACGATACCAGCGCTAATGCCAATTGTTATAGAGAAAATAGCCGCACTATAAACCAATATTGAATATCGTCCCAAGCTGCGCCGTACTATGTCAGTGGCAGGTAGTTTTAGTTTAGCCCGGTGCTCGGTTTGTTCTAAGCCGTTGCCTACAAGGTAGTAACCTACATGTGCGGTTCTGTCTTCAGAAGGGTTTGTTTTTCCGTTTTCTTTGGTAAGTTCTATTGCAAACTGTGCAATATCCTTTTCGGGTAACTTTGAAACTTTGGCTATTCGCTCAACTACGTGGCGGTAGTGATCGCGTGTTGAGAAATCCATGAGGCCATATAGGTCATCCCGGCGTAGTATCTGTTCTACCACGCTGTTGGTTTCAACAAAATTTCGCCAGTCCATGCTACCGAGCAGACGAAGACTGCCAATGCTGTTGCTAACAGAAACCTGGTCGGCCGCCTGCTTCTGGTTTTCTGCCTGAACTAATTCATTGCTGGTGTGTCCCTGCTCTACTAACCGTTCCTCTACCCAATTAAGTGGCTGGGCTAAAGTGGGGCCTTTTCCCCTCAACTGCCGGGTAAGTTCTGCCACAAATGCCCGTTCAAGCGGGGGATTAGAGCGGGCCATATCCGCTATTACCAATATCAGGCTTTTAGGGTCATTTTCAGAGGTTTCTATAATTCTTTTAGTCCAGTATTCGGCCAGATTTCTGTTTATTCTGTCAATAGCTATCTGGGCGGAAACCCGGCGCAGATTTTCGATAAGAGCCAGGCGCAACATGATTGGGACTGCCCAAAGTTCGCCTAATTGAAAGTGGGTAACGGTTTGATACGCTCGTAAAAAATTATTGAGTATATCTATATCAATCAATCCATCGGTGTGTGAAATGATTTCCAGCGCAATGTCATAAACCCGGGGCAATCCCGCGGAAGGGCCGCTTACCAATTGTGGCAGACCTTCGCTGTACTTTTTTGGTAAATGCTTTTTTGCGGTCCTGATCTGTTCCTCTATCAGGTAAAAATTGTCAAGCAGCCATTCGCCGGCCGGGCTAAGCAGGAAATGGCCTTTTACTGAATCCGTAAGCAGATTGCGCACTTCAAGAAGTACTTTTTCATTATCCGCCAGCCTTAAAAGCAAGCGGTCTGTAATTGGCTTTTGACTAATTTGGTGAGCTTTGGCCAAAGACTTACTGTGCTGCTCCATTTGGTCGGAACTGAACAATTCCGCTCTTAAAGGTTCTTCTGCTTCATATATTGCCTGGGAATCTTCCCCCGGCAAATAGGATTTCATCCTTAATAATAGATCGTGAACAGTTTCAGTCATCATAACGTGCTGTATTTCATTTAGAAAATTCGTGCCAAACCTGATAATGTGTTCATTGCCTGATGACTTTCAGGTTAGGGCGCAATCTTCAAGCACTGCTGAAATTTTGAATTGGATTAATACCTTCTGAAACCGACTTTAACACAGGGTTTAACAGTTTGTTGGCAGCAGCTATAAGGTTTTCAAAAAGAAATTACGGCGCTCCATTATTTTACTCAATTCATCATTTTTTTTGCTTTTGTAAAAATATAGCAAATTAATAATGCTATAACTC
>JAQBNQ010000279.1 GCA_028288545.1 Bacteroidota bacterium | reverse complement strand
ACAAATTTTGCGATGGGTTGTATTCATAAAAATCATTGTTTTCACCAGTCCCATGACCACAGCCAACATATCCTTTGCCATTTAACACAAAACACATGGTTGTATATCTGGGAGATCCCGGAAAATTTGCAATTGAAATCCACTGATCTGCAGTCGCATTATAACGCCAGAAATCGGTATGATAGGTTCCAAGACTGTCTATACCCAAACCCGCATAAACCGTGTCGTTAATAACAAATGAAGCGGTGCCTGAGCCTTCGCCGGGATAGTAGTTTTTCTCCAGCCAGCTATCACTTAGGGGGTCATACTGCCAAAAAGCATTATTACGAATTCCGGTTGTAAGATGATGAGCTATTATATACCCTTTATTTCCAACAGCAAACGCGGTTCCTACTGAAACCGGCGGGCCAGGTAAACAGGCTTTGTGCCTCCAAACGTATTGCGCCTTAACAGATAGCTGCAAAGTAAGAAGACAGACACTAATTAGAAAATACCAGCATCTGCTCATTCCGCGCTCAAAAAATTTTAATAAAAAATTCAGATAGCCTTCGTATAAATTTAAAAATAAATTATAAACGAATTAATTTTTTAAGAGCGTAATATTTACCTGAATTTATTTGTATAAAATAAATACCCCTCACAACATTCAGAAATAGTTCTGAATTTGCATTTAATACCTCTAAAAACACTATTTAGAATCATTCCAAATAAACTCAAAAATTTAGCCGATGGCAATTATAGAGGTTTGCCTCACAAAATATCATGACTATAAAAAGGAGAACTTAGGCCCGTGCTGGCCTGACTTTTAAAGCCATCCTTATAAATCCGTTCTTTTTCGCTAACCTTGCGCTCCTTTTTAACGAAAATATAATTGAATATGAAATTAAGATTAACAGTTATGGCAGCTTTTGCAGTTGCAATGATGGTATCCTGTAACCACAACTCCGCAGAAAAAGCAAGAATAAAGAAGATGATCTCTAATCGCGGGATGAGTACAGAATACTTTTACCTGGCCGATGGCAATGCGAACTATACCGTATCAGCAAATGGTGTAAAAACCACGTATGTATATGGCACCAATTCAGTTACCGAAAAAATGGTTGATTCTATCCGCGGCGGTTCATTTAGTTCCACTATGCATTTAAATGCAAAAGGCCTTGTTGATAGTTCAACTGCCAGCGACGAAAGCGGCTCATACCTTAAAACGTATACACACGATGACAACGGTTATACTATTGATTCAAAAGACTACGCCTCAGGAAATCTGATCAACGGTTCAAACTCTGTAGTTAAAGATGGCAACGAAAGCGTACTTACCGTAACAGATTCAGCCTCAAAAAAACTGGTAACCGTATATTTCGAATATTTTACCGACAAGCCAAATACACTTTCTTACCAGAATTACGGTATGAAATATTTAGGCGCTCAATCTAAAAACCTGATGAAAAAGGTTGTAGAGATACGTCCTACCGGAGATACCATGAGGGTAACTACTTTAAATTATCATTTTGATGATAAGGACCGCGTAAGTTCGAAACTAATTTACGACCAAAGAGGTATGTTGAGGGATTCCACTTCTTACCTGTATTACTAATATCAATACAGCAAATAAAAATCCCCGGTTTGGATATCCAGACCGGGGATTTTTATTTTTAAGACCTGTAGGTTTAAAACCTCGATATCTTCACATACTTCTTGCTCAAAAAATCAAGAATAATGGTATTAACTATTTTAGCTTTCTCCTTTTGCGGATAATGCTTTGCATCGGGCACAATACACATTTGGCCTTTTTGTACGTTTTCGTACATGGCATTAGTGTGATCGATCTTTATGATATCGTGATCGCCAGCTATAAACAAAGCAGGGCAACTGATTTTCTTCAGGTCGGGGATGGTTAAATTTGGTTCGGTCAACAGCATGGTTTTCATCCGCTGGGTAAATTGGGCTATTTGTCCAAAGTTCTGGTATCCTTTAAAGTTGTTGCGTACAAAGGTGAACATCTTGTCGTCATCCCATGCCTTTACCTTATCCAGTATCTGGCCATACACTGCAGTTGTATCTACCTTGTAATTGGCACCAATAGCTACCAGCTTCCTTATTTTATCAGGATGGTTGAGGCCGATGTATAATCCGATAATACCTCCATCGCCAAAACCAACTATATAGGCACTGTCAATTTTTAATTGAGCCATTAATGCAATTACATCCTCGCTCATTAAGGCATAATCCATTTTTCTATCGGTAAAAGTAGTCTGTCCGTGACCGCGATTATCCACTGCAATTACCTTAAAATGTTTCGAAAAATCGGGTATTTGCTTATCCCAATCGCTCATGCTTTCAAGCGAACCATGTAGTAAAATAAGCGGGTCGCCTTTGCCAAAAACCTTGTAATGCATCTTTATGTCGTCAACTTTGGCAAACTGGCTTTTGGCCGTGTCTATCATGGTTTGCGCAAATATTGAAGTTGAAATCAGGGCAAGAAGTAACAGTGCGTAAAGCTTTTTTATCATGGGTTTTATTTAAGGCCGCGAATATACGGATTAATCCCGCGAACTGCACAGCCCAGGCATATACAACCCCAAAGAAAATGATTACGGAAAAGGAAAGATTGCGTTGGGATTATTTCCGTACCTCAAACCTGGTATAATCCTTTAACTCGCCTTCGTGCACGGAAACATACTTTACTTCGGCGCGGGCAGGACCATGGTGGCACCATTGCATAAATTTAACCAGCATAGCCTCATCCCCTTCTACTTCTATATAAACATCGCTGGTAGGTTCGTTTCGTACAAAACCGGTTAAGCCAAGCAGATCGGCCATTTGCTTGGCCGAGGCCCTAAAAAAAACGCCATGCACCTTACCGGTAACCGTAATATTGTAATGCTTATGATCAGTGGCTACCAAGGGGGCTAAACTTTTTAAGTTGCTCTAATATAACGCTCTCTTCAATGAGGCCCATACTGCGCCAAACTTCCTTACCATGGTTATAAAGGATCAGCAATGGAATTCCTTTTATCTGCATTGTGCTGGATACTACCGGATTTTTGTCAACGTCAATTTCGAAAAGCTCAGCCTTGTCGCTGTTCTTTTTTATGGCGGAGTGCACGAGGGGTTTTAAAGTTTTGCAAGGACCGCACCAAACCGCATTAAAATCCACCAATACCAGTTTGTCTGAACTTTTAAGATGAGCAAGGTAATCATCGAAACTCATTCCGCTGGCTGTTTTCTGACTGTAACCTGAACTAAAAAAAGTAATGGCTATCAATAAGGCGAAAAGCGATTTGATCTTCATATTTTCATTATTTAGCTACGGTAACAATATCTGCTTTAGGAATGCTTGTTTTAGCAATTGCAGCATAACCACCGGCTACCTCTACAATGTTATCAAATCCGCGCGACTTTAGTATGGAAGATGTAATCATAGAGCGGTAACCACCCTGGCAATGCAGGTAATAAGTTTTATCATGGCTAAGGCCGGTGGTCCATTCGTTTATAAAGTCTAATGGTTTGTTTTCAGCGTTGGCCAGGTGTTCCTTTTCGTACTCTCCGGGCTTTCTAACATCCAGAATATTCAGATCAGCATTATATATTTTTTCCAGGTCGGCGGGGCCGATACTATTAACGGTATCCATGTTTTTCTTCGCAGCCATCCACGAATTAATTCCACCATCCAGGTAACCAATGGTATTGTCGTAACCCACACGCGCCAGACGTCTTACTGTTTCTTCTTCCTTGCCTTCATCACAAATAATAAGTATAGGTTGAGCAAGATCAGTTATTAGTGCACCTACCCATGGAGCAAATTGCCCCTCTAAACCAATATTTATACTTCCGGGAACAAATCCTGCTCCAAATGTGCGTGGGTCGCGGGTATCGAGTATCAGCGCACCTGAAGCATCGGCTGCTGTTTCAAAATCAGCAGGTGAAAGTTTTTGAAGACCATGTGTGTACACATTATCCAAACTACCAGCACCCTGCTTGTTTAGCATAGCATTTTTCGAAAAATACTGTGGCGGTGGCAATAAATCGGCCGTAACTTCTTTAATAAATTCCTCCTTTGTAATGGATTGCAGGGCATAATTTACATTGCGCTGGTGGCCCAAAGTATCGAAGGTTTCCTTGCTCATATTTTTGCCACAGGCCGAGCCTGCACCATGGGCGGGGTAAACGATCACATCATCCGGTAACACCAGTATTTTATTATGCAAAGAATCGTATAACATGCCCGCCAATTCTTCTTTTGTTATGTTTGATTTAATAGCGAGATCGGGGCGGCCAACATCGCCAATAAATAAAGTATCGCCGGTAAAAATGCAATGCTGTTTTCCGTTTTCGTCAATCAGCAAATAGGTGCTTGATTCAGGCGTATGGCCAGGAGTATGTAACACTTTAATAGTGACATCTCCTATTTTGAATTCCTCCCCATCTTTTGCTGAATAGCATTCAAACCCGCATTCAGCTTTGGGTCCGTACACAATTTTTGCACCTGTCTTCTCAGCTAACTCTACATGCCCTGAAACAAAATCCGCATGGAAATGAGTTTCAAAAATATACTTAATCTGTGCGTTGTCTTTTTCAGCCTTTCTAATGTAAGGAGCTGTTTCGCGAAGCGGGTCGATAATGGCAGCCTCTCCTTTAGATTCAATATAGTAAGCGGCCTCCGCAAGGCAGCCCGTATAAATTTGTTCAATTTTCATGATGGGTAAACAATTAATTGATTACAAAGTTGCTGAAATAAAGTGATGGATTAAAACGGTAGAGGTACGAACTATAAATTGTGATTAAAATCATAGTCATCGCGTCTGTACTATATGTTTTTGTAAGTCGTCCTTCAGATTGGTTGGAAGGATGTACGGCTTGTAAAGCTGATTATTTCTCCTTCCAGTTCCACCAAAGCAATTTCTCGGGCTCATGCTTTTCGTTGCTGGCAAAGTAAACTGCGCAGCGGAAAACATACAAGAGGCAGCGGTCTTGTACCACTCCACATTGCTTATTGGACTTTGTATAAAGTCTTTCGGGATCTTTGTTCTTTAGCTGGCCAACATTGGTTATTCCCATAAGGATAAGATCATCCGCTATGGACCGGCCTACTCCTGGTATTGCGGTTAGCTCTTTTACGGCCTCTTTGTATGCTTCTGCTGTCAAATATATACCCGGAAAAAGGTTAAAGAAATTTTCCTGACGGGTGGTAAATATAAGCTATTACTGCAAGGATTGTTTAAATAATATGGTTCCTGTATAAACAAGAGTAATATGGGAGCTATCTATCAAGCCAGTTTACAAACTCGTTGGCCTTTTCGCGGCTAACGTCAACCACAACATTTTTATCGCATTTAAGATGTACTTCAATTTTCCCTGTATCATGTTTTCTATAGGTTTCAACCTGGTCGATATGAATGATCATTTGGCGATTGGCCCTGAAAAATTTTGAGGGGTCTACCACCTCTTCAATTTCATCAATTGTTGCATAGTCGGTAACCAATTTTTCATTACCAGCGGTAACAAGGTAAATGATAGTATCTTTTACAAAATACGAAACCCGTGCTTCCGGCAAAGGAACAATGCCCGATTTATAATGAGCCAGGAAACGCTCTTTGTATTTTTTATCAGAAGGGTTGGCCAAAGTACTCATCAATTCCTTCAGTTTTTCGGTCATTCCCCCAGAATCGAAATGGTATTTTTTGAACTTCTCCAAAGCCTGGGCCAGATACTCTTTGTCAATTGGCTTCAGCAGGTAATCAACGCTGTTAACCTTAAACGCCCTGATAGCGTATTCGTTATAAGCGGTGGTGAAAATTACAGGACCATTAACCTTTATCTTTTTGAAGATATCAAAACTAACGCCATCGCTTAACTGGATATCCATGAACAGCAGATCGGGATGTGGATTTTCCGATAACCATTTTACTGCCACACCTACCGAATCAAGCGTTGCAAGTACCTGGATCGAATCGTCTACCTGCAACAGTAAGCGCTGCAAATTTTTGGCAATTAGGGTTTCGTCTTCTATAATGGCTACGGTCATAATTCCAACAAAGGTATTTTCACTTTAAATGATTTTGTACTTTCTTCAATCAACACTTTTTCTTCAGTAAGATAGTGATAAAGGTTTTTCAGGTTATCCAGGCCCTGGCCATTTGAACTATCTACAATATTCTTTTTCTGAAAATTATTTTCAACCACCAGGTATTGCGCTTCATTATAAACTCGTATCAGCAAGGGCGAATCCCTTTGGGTAACGTTATGCTTAATTGCATTTTCAATCAATATCTGCAAGGTTACCGGTACTATGCCTTTTTGCTGAATGCCTGGTTCTACTTCAAACAAAACGTCCAACCCGTTTTCGAATCTTGCTTTAAGCAACTGAACATAATGTTTTACAAAATTGATCTCGGTTTCAATTACTACCAGGTTCTTCTCCTTGTTATCCAACACATAACGATAAACTTTTGATAGCTGCTGTAAAAAATCGGAAGCCAATTGAGGGTTTTCGAAAATAAGCGAGTTAAGCGATGTAAGCGAATTAAATAGAAAGTGGGGATTTAATTGGTTTTTGAGGTTATCGTATTGCACCAGGACTTTTTCGCGTCCTAACTCTGCCGCCACTATTTTTTCTTCCTTCCATCGTTTAAAAAAGTGATACCCGAAAATGGAAAGTATAAGCGACAATACCATAAAGATATTTACAGCCACACTGGCATATAAAAGTTCGTTCGATATTTTGAAGGGGATAAGTTTCAATATTAAAGGGGCGCTAATCAGCCTCATGGTAAGCAATACCGTAAGGGTGAGTATAAACTGCAGAAATATCCGCGTAATGATATTTCGCTCGAAAGGATATTTTTTGTTGAGATAAACATCTATGGCCCAAACAATAAAACCCATAACTACCAGGAAGAACAGACCTATCAGCCCTAACTCAACATGCCATAAAACAGTTTGCTCCGGAAAAAATATGATCCGGATAATAGTAAAGAAAGTATAGATACCGGTAACAAGATAAAGCGCTATCCGGTGTTCCTGGCTTAGTTTCATTGCTTAACAATTTCTCCATCCTTCATTTCAATGATACGATCAGAGTTATGGGCAAATTCTTCATCGTGTGTAACCGAAATAATAGTTTGCCCTTTGGTTTTCGACAAATCCTTCAACATATCAAAAACAATATTGGTATTGGTGGAATCAAGATTACCGGTAGGCTCATCGCCCATAATAATGGTAGGGTCGTTAATAAGTGCACGTGCTATGGCCACCCTTTGCTGTTGGCCACCTGAAAGTTTGCTGGAAAGTTTTGTAGCAAACCCGGCCATGCCCAGCCATTTAAGTTTTTCGTAGGCGCGGTCTTCAATTTCGCTTTTGCTGTATTTGCCAAGCTTTTCTGCAGGTATCATTACATTTTTTATGGCAGAAAACTCCGGCAATAAAAAGTGGAACTGAAATACAAAACCAATATGCTCATTCCTAAACCGCGCCAATTGGTTTTGGGTCATGCCGGTAACGCGTTCATTATTAATTATGATATCACCAGTATAATCAGTATCCAAAGTTGATATCAGATAAAGCAAAGTAGATTTACCACAACCGGACTTACCTACAATTGAAACGAACTCGCTGCGCTTTACTTCAAACGAAACATCCTTCAAAACATGAAACTCCTCAGGCTCATTGAAGAACTTGTTGAGTTTAGTTGCTTTAAGGACGGCCCCTCCTAAATCCTCCCCGGAGGGGAGGACTTGGGGTTTACGCATTTTATTCAGGTTGAAGTTCATTTTAATTCTTATTCATTATCATATTCGCTAATTCGCTAATTACTTTATCCTCTTAAAATTGCCACGGGATCTATTTTACTTGCTTTTACACTAGGCATAAGGCCGGCAATAAAAGTTGTTAGTATACCAAACACAACCCCAAACGCATAATGGTACCAATGGAACGTTACCGGGTAGCGAGTTATACTGATGAATTCATTTTTGGGGAAAGGCAAATTCCATACACCGTAACTCATAATAAACCCCAGGCCTAAACCCAGGATGGCACCCATAGTACCGATGGTTACCGACTCTGTAAGAAATATTGACCTTACATCGCGCCCGGCAAAACCCTGTGCTTTTAATATGGCAATATCCTTCAGCTTATTCTGAATTGTCATGCTCATGATATTGTAAATACCAAAACCGGCTACTACTAAAAGGGTGAATGAAACCACAAAGGTCATTACGTTGCGGATGGTAATAGAAACCATAGCGGATGCATTTGCCGTTTGCCAATCATCCACCTTATAACCATACCTTTTTGCAAACTCCTTAGACATTGGAGTAGCCATTTGGTTGTTGACTATCTTCATATTAATATCAGTAACGTACTGATTATCCTTACCTAATAGTTGCTGAACGTTGGAGAGACTTACGTAGCTCCGTACAAGATCGAGCGTTCCCAAACCAAATTGAAAAGTACCAACCACCCTAAAGCGGGCTGATGTTCCGTTGGGTGTAGCCAACGTTACAAGGTCGCCCATTTTTACGTTTAGCTTGTTTGCAAGGCTTTGCCCCATTAATATACCGTTGGAAACAGTTAAAAGATTCTCAACTTTGCCGGACTTCATTTTATCTGCTAAGCCCGAAAGTTTCGACTCGTCCATAATATTAACCCCTTGCAAGGTGCCGTTTATCTGAACCGGGCCGTTGTTGTAAAAAACCTGAGATGCAAGCAATGGTGAAACAGCCTTAATGCGATCATCCTTTTTAAGGTCCTCGATAATTTTTTGCGAATTACGTACGTTGGGATTAATGTCCTTTGGTTTTGGGTGATGCACCACATTCATCACTTTACTGGTATCTGAAACTTCATCAAGTATTGAATGCGAATAATCCGTTTTAATGTCGTTGTAAATGCGAAGGTCAGGTGTTGCCGAAAGCATTGAGTCCTCGAGGTATTCATTAAAGCCGCTCATAAAGCTTATCATCAAAATATACATACCTATACCAAACGTTACACCCAGCATGGCAACGAAGGTTTGCCGCTTTTTTGCCAGCAGATGCGTTTTTGCAATTTCAATATTTATAGGAAGATCCATTTCTACTTTTGTTGAGGTAATACTACTTCGTCGGTTTCGCTTAAGCCTTCAAGCACTTCCACATACTCAAGGGTTTCCATTCCCTTTTTGATCTTCACTTTTTTGTTGGAGCCCAGGGCCTTCACTTCAACTTCATCTTCGCCCCTAACAGCAGCCACTGGAATCAAAAGCGCATTATCCTTGTGCCCGATAATGATATTCGCTTCAACCGAAGCATGGGTAAAATTGAAATCGTAATTCTCATCAAATTCGGCTTCTACCTTAAAGCTTTGGTCGCTTTGGTTCATTTCGGGATATATCTTACTAACCTTTGCCTTATATACCTTACCACCGGTTATATCCATTTTTACAATTACGGGTAAACCTGTTTTTACTTTTTCAATATCCTGCTGATCTACCGAAAGCTGTAACAGCTTGTGTCCCTTATCTCCAATTATGGCCACCTGGTCGTTTTTACGGACCGCCTCGCCAAGTTCTTTACTGGTGGCATATAATTCGCCATCCATCATGCTGGTAATAGTGTAATTAGCGAGGTCCGAGCCTGAAGAGGTCATAGCGCTTTGGGCGTTTTTCAAATCAACCTGCAACTGGTCTAAAGTTTTCTGGTATTGCTCGCGGGTTGATTTTAAATCATTGGTAGAAACTTCATAACTCAACTCAGCCTGATCATATTGAGTTTTGGTAACAGCATTGGCGGCAAACATATTTTTGTACCGCACAAGATTGATAGAGTCGTTCCGGTTTTTGGCCTCTGCAGATCGCACTTTATTTTTAAGGTCCATCAGTATAGGTGAGCTTTCGTTGCTGTTTCGCTTGGCAAGATCGTAAGTGGTAGAGGCTGCACTTAACCTGGCTGAAAAAGCGTCGTTCTGCACTTTAAAGATCGCCTCACCTTTTTTAATGCTATCGCCATCGTGCTTGTATTTGGCTATTATGTAGCCGTCGGACAATGCGTAAAGTTTGTATTCATCCTTAGGCACAATGTAGCCCGAGGCATAAACAGCTTCGGTAATAGCTTTGCGCTCTGGCTTAACGGGCTTAGGGCCACTGCACGAAACCATTACTAAAACGGCCATTATAACACATGCTAAAAAGGAGGCTAAAATTTTTCTTTTCATGATCAATTAATTGCCGGGCAAAAGAACGAAGCCCGCGACTGTAAAACAAGGGGGAATTTGCTATTAGTGGAATTTGTTTAACGAAGCGTTGAAGGAGTGGGTTGAGGCGTTGGAGGTAATGCGGAATTAGGTTTCAGGTTTCAAGTTTCAGGTTTCAAGTTTCAAGTTTCAGATTTCAAGTTTCAAGTTTCAGATTTTAACAACCTGCCATTGTACATGTTTCTTAGAGCAATATTTATTTTATATTTACATAAATATAATGATATGAGAAAAACCGTGTGGATTACCCTGGTTATTGGGATTTGTTTAGTGGGGTGTAAGAAGAAAGAAAATAACATGGCTGGCACTATCCAATTCGATCTCAATGGCGCCCACCGCTCGTTTAACGTTACAGGAAGTTTACAAGTAATTGATACCGGCGCGGAGCAGGGGAAAATAGTTCCTATTGTAAGTAGCCTTAACACCTTGATTTTGGAGATGATCATCTCCGATGCATCCGCATCGGTTCATTCGGGATTTCTTAGCAATGGGCCGTATAACTCTACTGATTGCAATACCATGTGCAATGGTTTTTTACTTAGTTTTTCTGACAATACCTATGGAGCTTTAACCACGTTAGGGGTACAAGATACCACGTCTTCTATGGTGCTGACCTCGGGTCCCGGATCCCCGGCAATCCTCAATGGCACTTTCGATTGTTGGGTAACCGATGCGAGTGGAATGGCAAATTTGCATTTACTTAATGGCAAAATAACAAACGTATCTTACTAATCGCGCTTTATCAAAATCGCTGTCAGCATAGCACACATCTAAAAGGGCAAGTAGTAAATATGCTTGTCTGGAGGATTTGATGCACTAAATTTTCAGTGTTTCTTTATCTTGGGTATCCTGCTTTCCCATACCAGGATTGCAGACCATACCAAACATAAAACTGAAGGAAGTGTAACAAACCAAAAGACACCTTTGTGCCAAATATCTAACATAACCATTTCCATAACATTGAATTTAAAAGTGAATAATCTGACCGATGAATACTGTTTAAAACCAAACGCGTGAAAAGGGTCTTCCCGAATTAAAATTGATTTAGATAAACGCCGTTGTGGGGAGCCCCTTTTGCTTTGTCCAAGTTACGAAATTTTCAGGATAAAAACTAATTGTTCCTTCTACTTAACAACAACAAGTTTTTTCAATGATTGAGTGTAAGCTTCCTTATGAAGACCTATAAAATAGATGCCCGGTTCGAGATTGGCCAGATTCAGATTGCCGTCCATTACTTTTTGGGTTTCAACTTTAGCACCAAGTGCATTATAGATAGTCACCTCTTCTCCATTTAACTGCGTAGGATGAATGGATACAATGTTGTTTGCGGGATTAGGAAACAATTGCCAATCGCTTTGACCATCAAGGGCCTCGATTGAAGTGGCCGTTGAATCCCGCCTTCCCAATACAGTTAGATCATCAAAATAGAAGCCGTCATAGTTTAAAAATTGGTCGCTTTTTAAATGAAAGCGGAGGTTTATTCTTTTGCCCAAATAAGGTGTAAGGTCAACTGCCTCTTGTACCCAGTTAAGTTGGTAGCCATCGTATAGATTATCAGTACCATCGTTTTGGTTAGTACCTATATTGGTGTATAAGCCACACTGTGCATTCCAGGTGCTGCCGTTATCGTCGGAGATTTCGAGCAGGGTGTAATCATATCCTTTTTCCAACTGCCATTTAGCCTGAAATAAAAGTGTGGCATAAAGTGTATGCGTAAGATCAATGCGATTATTTAAAACTACCATGTCATCTTCGCTATCCTGGTAGTTTCCGTTTGGACTATCGGTAATTGAACCGGTTGCAGAGGTGTAAGTTGCATTGGTAACATCCCAGGTTGAGGTAGGACTAAAGGCAATGATGGAATTACAGTTATTGTAAAACAGCGTATCGCCCCCAATAAATATTTTGGTAATAGTATCCTGGTAGGTGTAAGTACCATTACTAACAACAACATTAAAACTAAAGTTACTGCCATTAACGATAGATGGCCCCAACTGAACGAAAAAGGAATCGCTTACAGTAGCCAGTAATGCCGGGTTTGAAATAGTGTGCGAAGTTGCGGGAACCGTAACGTTAGGGTCGGAGGAAAC
>JAQBNQ010000255.1 GCA_028288545.1 Bacteroidota bacterium | reverse complement strand
AAGTCCTCCGTCAGCAGTTTCTTTATACTTGCTGCTCATGTCAATGGCAGTTTCCCACATAGTTTTTATCACGGCATCCAAAGAAACCTTCATCTGCTCACCATCGCCTTGTAAAGCTAACTGAGAGGCTGTAATAGCTTTAATGGCTCCCATTGTATTTCTTTCAATGCAAGGAATCTGCACCAAACCACCAATCGGGTCGCAAGTCATGCCCAGATGGTGCTCCATAGCAATTTCCGCGGCTTGCATTACTTGTGATGGGCTTCCACCTAAGCACTCCGTTAAGGCTCCCGCTGCCATTGAAGATGAAACTCCGATCTCTGCCTGGCAACCACCCATGGCTGCTGAAATGGTAGACCCTTTTTTGAAAAGAGCGCCAATCTCTGAAGCGGTGAGCATAAATTTTACAATATCCTCATCCCTGGTTCCCTGGCAGAATAAATGATAATACATTAAAACCGCTGGCACTACACCCGCGGCACCATTAGTTGGCGCGGTAACTACCCGCCCGAAAGAAGCATTTTCTTCATTTACTGCCAGCGCAAAACAACTTATCCAGTTCATGATGCTGGTAAAGGCGATATCAGATTTTTTAATGGCAGAAATCCATTCATCAATATTGCCTTCAGTTTTGCCCTTCAACAAAAGACTATTCATTTTAGCCGCGCGGCGATTTACGTGTAGTCCTCCAGGCAGAATTCCACCGGTATGGCAGCCCCTGTAAATGCACTCCTTCATGATGTTCCACCGCACCAAAATTCCCTTTACTGTTTCTGCCTCGCTGCGCCACGCTTTTTCATTTTCCATTACCAGGTCTGAAATACTTTTCCCCATTCTCATGCAGTTCTGCAAAAGATCATCAGCATCATTTACATCGTATTTCAACACTACGGTTTGCCCGGCTGAATCATCCTCGCCCTCTTTAACTACAAAACCTCCGCCTACGGAATAATAAGTTTCCTCCTTGGTTATATCATCTTTAAAAGTTGCAACAAACTTCAACGCGTTTGGATGAAAGGGAAGGCTCTCCTTTTTAAGGAAAATAATATCAGTATCGTAATTGAAGGCCACCTCAAACTTTCCAGCCAATTTCACTTTTCTCTTTTCTTTTATTGCCTGGATTGTTTGATTAAGAATGGAAGTGTTGAATGTTACAGGGTCTTCACCATTAAGACCAAGCGTTACCGCTATATCAGTACCATGCCCCTTGCCGGTTTTTGCAAGCGAACCAAACAAGTTTACCTGAACTGAAATAACTTTATCAAGTCCTCCGGCGTCGCTTATCTCTTTCAAAAAACGTTCAGCAGCCCGCCACGGACCTAAAGTGTGTGAACTGGAAGGCCCAACCCCAATTTTAAAAATATCGAAAACGCTTAATTGCTCCTTTGCCATGGTTCAAAACTAATCCTGTTTTTACAACAAAATACTTCGCTGTTAACCGAATAATCAAAATGTGAATGAATCACTATACAACGGTTCGGGTTTAAGAACATGCGTTTCGGATAAATAGTTTATTTGATAAGGCGAATTGTTGCGTTTTTTGTGGCTCAAATCAGAAGACAATGAAGAAGTACATTTTTACTGCCGCATTTGGATTGTTATCGGGGTTGTTAATAGCACAGGACAGCTATAAACTGAGTTTAACAGAGGCCATTGACTTTGCGATGAAAAATCAGCCGGGATTTCAGAATTATAAAATTGACCAACAGATATCGGCTGCAAAACACCTGGAATCAATTTCAAAGTACTTACCACGGATAAATGGCTCTATAGATTTGAGGGACAATCTTAAGCTTGGTATTGTAGCTCTTCAGTTCCCGAACCCAATTACCGGCCTGGAGCAACAACTTAAGATACAACAGGGTACAAAATATGTGGGCACAGGAAGTGTTGACCTGACCCAGCCTATAATTGATGGAGGAGCAATTGGTGACATAAAATATGCCACGCAACAAAGTAAACTTACTGATCTGCAGTTACAACAAGCGGCAATTGATCTTAAAATAAACGTTTCAAGGAACTATTACCTGGTTTTGTTAAATACAGAACGTGTAAAAAAGGCTGAAAAAAGCCTTGAAAGGGATCAAAAGGCATATGACGATACCAAAGTGAAGTACGATAATCAAAATGCCCTTAAAAGCGATTTAAACCGGTCTTATCTCAATTTACAGAACTCAAAGTACCAGCTAAAAGTTTCGCAGGATTCTGTTAAGACTTCTGCCTATAATCTTGCGCAGGTAATAGGGCTGCCAATAAACTCTAAGCTTGAGTTAAGTGATGCCCTGCCCGGAGAGGTGAAGACGGAAACGGTTCCGGAATATCCGGATTTTAAAGCCGCCGAACAGAATAGAGTTGAATTGAAGACTGAGTCAATGCAGGAAAGCCTTAACAAATTGCAATATAAAAAAACAGGCTACCTGTACATTCCAACGCTATCGGGCTATGCTTCAATAGGAGGCCAGGGCCTGGATGATAATAATCTGCTTAGAAAAGATAGCTGGTATTGGAACTCATACGTAGGCATTAAACTGACGGTACCTATTTTTGACGGTTTACAAAAAATGGCTCAGGCACAACAACAAAAACTGGCTATTCGTAAAAACGAGAACAACCTGAATAATATCAGGCAAACTATCAATTACCAGTTGCAAACGTCTTCTGTAAACTACCTAAACGCCTTCAATAATTTGCAGCTTATAAAGGAAAATGTAAAACTGGCCGAAGAGGTAGTGCAGGATGTGAATGTGCGATATAAAAACTCGGTAGCGACTTACCAGGAAGTACTTGACACAGAGAATACTCTAAAGGAAACGGAGTTTAATTACTTGCAGGCCCTATATGTATATCTGGTTACTGAATTGGACTGG
>JAQBNQ010000249.1 GCA_028288545.1 Bacteroidota bacterium | reverse complement strand
GTTAGTTTAAGAATACTGTTTGGTGCTCTCATGTTTTTCAGCACTATCCGGTTTATTCTGAAAGGATGGGTTCAACGGTTTTACATTGCGCCTCAATTCCATTTTACTTTTTATTGTTTTGATTGGGTACGACCATTGAGTGCAGAAGGCATGTATCTTGTTTTTGCCCTTATGCTAATCACTTCCCTCTGTATTTGCATTGGTCTTTTCTATCGCGTTGCCACGGTTATTTTCTTCCTATGTTTTACCTACGTGGAACTGATAGACATAACCTATTATCTCAACCATTATTATTTGGTTAGCCTGATAGCCTTTCTCCTGATTCTTGTTCCGGCAAACAGATTTTTCTCACTAGATGTGCGGAGAAAACCATCACTTGCAGTGACGCATGTTGCGGCTTGGACGATCAACATTTTTAAACTTCAATTAATTCTTGTTTACTTTTTTGCAGGGTTGTCGAAACTTGGCAACGATTGGTTACTTAATGCCCTTCCGTTAAAAATGTGGCTTCCTGCATATGCTCATTTACCCATAGTTGGGGTTTTAATGACAAAGGAATGGGTGGCGCATCTGTTTAGCTGGTTTGGTGCTTTCTTTGATTTGACTATTTGGATATTTCTTCTGAACAAATCCACAAGACCATGGGCCTATTTAGTTGTTATCGTATTTCATATTACAACAGCACTTTTATTTAAGATCGGAATATTCCCCTATGTAATGATTTTACTAACGGTCATCTTCTTTTCAAAAGATGTTCATCTCAGCGTTATCCGATGGTTAGGTGGCAATAAATCAAATAACGTAGATCCCGTATCCACTCGTTGGCGTTTGTCTTCATTGCAAAGCCGTGTTATGGGTGCAATAGTATCATGTTACTTTCTGTTGCAATTTACGCTCCCTTTGCGCTATCTGTTGTATCCGGGCAATCTACTTTGGACTGAGCAGGGATTTCGCTTTTCGTGGCGTGTAATGCTGATGGAGAAGGTCGGGACTATCTTTTTTTACATTAAGGATGCGGATACAGGGAATGAAACTGAAATAAATAACGCGCAGTATCTTACATCTATGCAGGAAAAAATGATGGCCACGCAACCGGATATGATCCTGCAATATGCCCATTTCCTTAAAGCGGAGTATATCAGGAAAGGTGTTAAGAATGCTATTGTTACCGCCAAAAGTTATGTTACCTTAAATGGCAGTGGTAGCACACCGTTTATTGATCCTGGTGTTGACCTTTCTCGTGAAGAAGAAAGCTTTTTACCTAAACAATGGATACTGCCCGTTCCACCTAAACCTGCTAATTGATGAAGTGCTGTATGATCTTCTTTTCTTTCTTTCTGTTACAAATGTCTGTCCACGGTCAAAACTTTTCCATTGCCGGAAAAATCATGGACAAAAACACGAACCGAATAGCTTATGCGAGTGTAAACCTGGAGCCCTCGGGATTTCACGTTATAAGTGATAGTGTTGGCGTTTATGGATTTAAAAATGTACCGCCAGGTAAATACATAATATCCATCAGTTCTTTAGGGTATAAAAGGAAACAGGAGGAAATACTGATAACCCGGAACATCAAAAAGAATTTTGAATTGGATGTTGACGCTATTGCGATAGATTCTGTAGTTATTAAAGCAAACACGGAAAAGACCTTCGGCATTACCCGAATGAAGGACGTGGAGGGAACGGCTATATATGCCGGCAAAAAGACGGAGGTCATTGTAATGAATGATATTACCGCAAACACAGCGACTAACAATGGCAGACAGATATTTGCAAAGATTGCCGGGCTGAATATTTTTGAGAACGACGGGGCAGGAATTCAGTTAGCAATAGGCGGTAGAGGATTAAATCCCAACCGCGTAACCAACTTTAATACCCGTCAAAACGGGTATGATATGAGCGCCGATGCATTAGGTTATCCGGAAAGCTATTATTCTCCACCAGCCGAAGCAACGGAGAGGGTTGAAATAATCCGTGGGGCAGCTTCCCTGCAATACGGAACCCAATTTGGCGGACTTGTTAATTTTAAATTAAGAAATCCTCCCGCGGATAAGAAAATAGAGCTTACGTCCAGGCAAACGCTGGGCTCGTATGGATTCTATAATACATCTAACAGTCTTGCCGGAACCGTTAACAAGTTTAGCTACTATATTTTCCAGCAATTCAAGCATGGAAGCGGATGGCGTCCCAATTCTGAGTTTCATGCCAATACGATCTACTCCTCTTTTGGATATAAGCCGAATGATAAATTGTCCATCACCCTGCAATATACATTTATGGAATATTTAGCCCACCAACCGGGAGGGTTAACAGACCAAATGTTTAACGAAGACCCAAGACAGTCTATTCGGGCAAGGAACTGGTTTCAGGTAAACTGGAATTTGGCCGCACTCCTTTTTGACTACAAAATAAATGATCATCTTAAAATAAACACCCGGTTGTTCGGCCTATTAGCCAGCCGTTCAGCGCTCGGTATTCTGACTTATATTAATCGCGCTGACCCCGGTGGAAACCGGGATTTATGGACCGACCACTATAAGAACTGGGGTATTGAATCAAGAGTCCTTTATGACTATCATATTAGAAAACAGGCGGCAGTATTTTTAGTAGGAGTTAGATTTTATGATGGCTTTACAGACAGACGTCAGGGACTTGGCAATGATGGCTCCGGTGGAAGCAAAGCAGATTTTAGTTTTGACAATGGTTCATCGCCCGATTATTCGCGTTACACATTTCCTAATTATAACCTCGCCATTTTTGCTGAAAATATTTTTCATGTCACTCCCAAATTCAGTATCATACCAGGTGCCAGGTTTGAATATATCAATACAGCCGCAAAAGGATTTTACGATATTGTAAACCGTGACCTTGCCGGTAACATTATCTATCAGCAAAGGGTTGACGACGACAGAAAAAGCACAAGAGCATTTGTATTGGGAGGCTTGGGGTTAAGCTACCGCCAAAGTGAATCTATTCAGCTCTACGCCAATATCTCTCAAAATTATCGCGCTATTAACTTCAACGATATGCGTGTTATAAATCCAAACCTTCAGGTTGATCCGAATTTGAAGGATGAAAAAGGATACTCTGCTGATATTGGTATGAGGGGAAGTGTTTCGGAAATATTTACTTACGACGTTGACTTATTTTTGCTTGAATACAACAACCGGATAGGAACCATTTTACAAACTGATCCGAATACCTTTAATATATACAGTTTCAGAACCAACGTTTCGCAATCTCGTAATCTGGGTGTTGAATCTTTCGGCGAATTGGACATTTGGAGACTGATACAGGGTAGCCGGGCTAAAGCCAAATTTTCGATATTCTCAAATTTTGCATTCATCGATGCCCGCTATATTAACAGCAAAACATCTGCGTATGAGAACAAACGCGTTGAACTTGCTCCGGCCATTGTATTTAAATCCGGGCTGAATTTTAAGATTGCTAAATTCTCCGCCAGTTACCAGGTATCCTATACCAGTCAACAATTTACTGACGCATCGAACGCTATTTTTACCAGTAACGCGATAAATGGACTTATACCTGCCTACTACATAATGGACTTTTCCATGGAATACACGCTTAACAAATATTTCAGTGTGTCGGCAACCATAAATAATTTAAGCAACAATCACTATTTTACCCGTAGGGCTGATAGTTATCCCGGCCCTGGAATTATTCCTTCGGATGGGATTAGTGTATTTGCTACTATGCAGGTGAAGATTTAATTAAATTGGGTCAAAACACGTAATATGACGAGCTACTGCGAATAAATGATTCTAATTGTCAAAGTCAACGGAACTAATGGCAGTAGCATATAAAATGCAGCAATTTTGACAAATACACAACTCATTAACTATCAACAAATTAAAACTAAGATACTACCCAAATTTTCCATGCTGGCCTATTGGCACGAACTGTGCTATATTCGCACCACAAAACACCCCGCCTAACGATAGGCAGCTATTATTACTTAACTTATTAAAATCAAAAATTATGGCAGACGCAAAAACTAAAGCTTCGGCAGATGTAAAAATCAAACCTTTGGCCGATCGTGTTTTGGTTAAGCCCGCTGAGGCAGAAACCAAGACTGCCGGCGGTATCATTATCCCGGATTCAGCTAAAGAAAAACCTCAACGTGGAACTGTAATTGCTGCAGGTCCAGGCAAAAAAGATGAACCAACTACCGTTAAAGTTGGCGATACTATTCTATACGGAAAGTACTCAGGTACTGAGCTACAGGTAGAAGGACAAGATTACCTGATTATGCGCGAATCGGACATTTTCGCCATTCTTTAAGCAATTTGCGATAAAACGATATGCGATTGGCGACTAATCGAATATCGCAGATCGTAAAGTCGCAAATTCCAATTTAAATTCAAGTCAAAAACACTTAAAAAACAATACTATGGCAAAATTGATATTATTTGAAAAGGATGCCCGCGATAAACTGAAAGCCGGAGTTGATAAACTGGCTAACGCGGTTAAAGTAACACTTGGACCAAAAGGTCGTAACGTTATCATTGACAAGAAGTACGGTGCCCCTTCTGTAACTAAAGACGGTGTATCGGTAGCTAAGGAAATTGAGCTGGAAGACCCTATTGAAAACATGGGTGCCCAAATGACTAAAGAAGTAGCTTCTAAAACCGCCGACCAGGCTGGTGATGGTACAACTACCGCTACAGTTTTGGCACAAGCTATTGTTGGACCCGGCCTTAAGGCTTTGGCCAGCGGTGCTAATCCAATGGATCTTAAGCGCGGTATTGACAAGGCGGTTAGAGTTGTTGTAGAAAGCTTGAAGAAACAAAGCGAAAGCGTTGGTAAGGATTTCAGCAAAATTGAGCAAGTGGCTTCTATTTCTGCCAATAACGACAACGAGATTGGAAAGATGATAGCTGACGCTATGAAAAAGGTAGGAACCGAAGGTGTTATTACTGTTGAAGAAGCTAAAGGAACTGAAACAGAAGTAAAGACTGTTGAAGGAATGCAATTTGACCGTGGCTACCTTTCGCCATATTTTGTTACTAATCCTGAGAACATGGAAGCTGAGTTGGAAAACGCCCTAATCCTTATCTACGACAAGAAGATAAGCAATATGCGCGAGTTACTTCCAATACTTGAGAAGGTTGCACAAAGCGGACGTCCGTTAGTAATTATAGCTGAAGAAGTGGATGGCGAAGCATTGGCTACCCTGGTAGTTAACAAGCTGCGTGGCACTATTAAGGTTGCTGCCGTTAAAGCTCCGGGCTTTGGCGATAGAAGAAAAGAAATGCTGAAAGACATTGCTACCCTTACAGGTGGTATTTGCATTAGCGAAGAAATGGGCTACAAACTTGAGAACGCCGATTTTACATATTTGGGACAAGCTGAAAAAGTAACGATTGATAAGGACAACACTACCATCGTTAACGGTAAAGGCGAAAAAGACCAGATAAAAGGCCGTATCGACGAAATTAAAGCTCAAATCGAAAAAACAACTTCTGACTACGATCGCGAGAAATTACAAGAGCGTTTGGCAAAATTAGCCGGCGGTGTTGCAGTGCTGTATATCGGAGCACCTACCGAAGTTGAAATGAAAGAAAAGAAAGACCGTGTTGATGATGCGTTACACGCTACCCGCGCTGCCGTTGAAGAAGGTATCGTAGCTGGTGGTGGTGTAGCTTACATCCGTGCACAGGCAGCTTTGGAAAAAATGAAAGGCGAAAACGATGACGAAACTACCGGTATAGCAATTATACGCCGTGCGGTTGAAGAGCCATTGCGCCAAATTATCGCTAACAGCGGTTTAGAAGGTTCTATCGTGGTTCAGAAAGTGCGCGAAGGCAAAGATGACTTCGGTTACAATGCCCGCACCGATGTTTACGAAAACCTTAAGAAGGCCGGTGTTATCGACCCTACCAAAGTAACCCGTATTGCGTTGGAAAATGCTGCTTCTATTGCCTCGATGTTGCTTACAACCGAAGTAGTAATAGTTGACAAGCCTGAAAAGAAAGAACCAATGGGAATGCACGGTGGTGGAATGCCAGGCGGTATGGAAGGAATGATGTAATCGGTTTACAGTTCGCTGTTTACAGTTTACAGTTAAATACAAGGGCCTCTTCTCTATGAGAAGGGGCTTTTTTATGTTGGAACGGTTTGCTTATCTGACCTCTGTATTCATTCCGAATTCTGCATTCCGAATTCTGCATCCGAATTCCGAATTCCGAATTACCGTTACTCCAACACCATTTTCCCTTGTTGAATTATTAAGTGGTTATCGGTAATTCTGTAAAGGTAAATCCCTTTGGCATTGGCGCTCATATCCACTACCTGCAATGGGCTTGTAAACCCGGACGAGTAAACCATTTGGCCAAGGGCATTATATATCTCAATAGCCTCTCCGTTTTTCAATCCGCTAAAATAAATGCTGCCGTTTGAAGGATTAGGATATAAATGAATATTATCTAACGGACTGGCACCTATAGTACCTAACAGAATGAAGTTATAGACAGCCGAGGTATCCATGCATCCACTGGTATCGGTTACTACAACCTGGTAATTACCATTTGCTGAAACAACGTATGAAGCACCGGTAGCTCCTGCGATTGGGCTACCGTTTAACAGCCACTGATAGCTTACAAATGTACCGGCAACAAGAGTATCGTTGCTTGAGGGTGTAATGATTGCTGTAGGTTTGGGATTTACATGAACGGTAACCGCCTTACGGGACGAAGCAAGACAGGTGCTATCCTGCACATAAAAGGTAGTTATTGAATCTAACACAGGTGTCGCAAAATTGTTACCGCCTCCCAAATAAGTTCCTCCTGTATCGGCACTATACCAGCCAAAGGTACCGGTACCCGTGGCCGAAAGGATGGTGCTGTTTCCGGCACAAATTCTTTGATCAGCAGCAACAGGTCTTGAAGGCAAAACACAAGCTGCAATTTTGGCTACAAAGGTGCTGGACCCACCGGCTGTACCGGAGTACCCTAAAACAGTGTTGCCAAACGTAATATTAGTACTGGTCAAATTACCAACTACATATACATTGCCATTGGCATCTGTACTAATACCTTGTCCTACATCACCACCCGACCCACCGGGATCTTTAGCCCACAATGCTTTGCCTGAGGTGTCGTATTTTACCACAAAAAGATTACCAGCGCCGCTATTGTATAAAGTAACTGTAGAGCCCAAAATGATTGAAGTGCCTCCAAACGATCCGGCAACATAAGCATTACCAGTCCCATCTATATTTACCGCGTATCCTTGGGCATCTGAGGCTCCATATTCGCCATGTGCCCAAATTGCATTACCAGCCGAATCATATTTCACAATAAAATAATCATAATCACTGGTGGTGTTATTCCCCAGGGTATAAGGTCCAAAAGCAATGCTTGAACTGGCAAAAGTTCCGGTTATAAAGGAATTTCCATGCGTGTCTGTACCAATGCCATAAGCAACGTCGTAAGCTGCACCTCCGGCAGCATTCGCCCAAACTACATTGCCGGCAGTATCGTACTTTGTAATAAAAACATCGCCGTCACCGGCGTTGGTTAGGGTGTTGCTGCCAAAAGTAATGCTTGAACTGGCAAAGGAACCTGCAACATAGGCATTTCCATAGCGGTCAGTGCTTATACACCGGCTATAATCGGGCCCGGCACCACCGGCCTCTTTAGCCCAAAGTACATTGCCCGCCGAATCGTACTTTACAATAAAAAAGTCAACACTGCCCGAAGTGGTAAGTGTATAGTTACCAAACGTAACAGTGG
>JAQBNQ010000248.1 GCA_028288545.1 Bacteroidota bacterium | reverse complement strand
TAACTCGGTAAAAAATGTAGGCATCATTGCCACAAAAACAACCATAGCATCGGGTGTTTACCAGGAGAAACTTTCGCGCAGAAAACCTGCTCTTAAATATTCTGCAGTAGCAACGCCTTTACTGGCTTCTATGATTGAAGAAGGATATTATAACGACAACATCAGCCGTGCAGTGCTTGAAAGTTATTTGGGGCACGATGAGTTGAAAGATATTGATGGCCTGGTATTAGCCTGTACCCATTATCCCTTAATCAAAAATGAGATCGCTGCATTTTATGATCACAAGGTCAGGATATTTGATTCGGCCGAAGTGGTTGCTGCAAAACTGAAATGGGTTTTAGAAAAAGAAGGATTGAACAGCGATAAGAAAAACGGAAAAGACACATTCTATGTTTCCGACTTTACCGATTCGTTCGAGCGCACAACCCGTATCTTTTATGGCCACGAAATTCAACTGGAGTTGTGTGATATCTGGAATAATTAAGCCTGGCAAAGTTATGGTGAGCGTAACCCACCATACTCAGCCCAGCCCAAATGTCCCAATGAGCATTAGCCGAACACCGACATTCGAAGGATGCATTGTTCCCTAATGCTAAGGCCGGTGGGTTGACACTTTTAAAAATTAATTATAGTTGACACTCTTATGTAATTGTATTGGTAATCAATAATTTATATCAAAAAAGATGGGTTGACATTTTTTTGGGTGTCAACCCATCTTTTCACAGGAATTGGTATAAAACAGACGATTCAATTCATCTTCACAATCTTCCTGTATTTCACCTCGCCATTGCAATTAAGCCGGATAAGGTAAGTACCGGCTGACACTCCGGACTTATCAAGTTTCAATACATCTGAGTAATCACCCGGTTGACGTTCGCCGGAAAATAAAGAGTGTATCACCCTGCCATCAATTCCCAACAGATCCATCATTACAAAGCAGTTCCTTGTAATGCTATACTTAACTTCAGCTTCGTCAACCGCAGGATTTGGGTATACCTGGAAACCGGAATTGGTTATTAGTTCTTCATCAATTCCCGTCCACGCTTGTTTCAAAATAGTGAAATGGTCCATCACAACTCCGCGCGATGAAAGGTATTTTTCATCCAGCCTGTCGCCATTTACATCAATAATTGTTGATCCATAACAAGTGTCGCAGGCTTCACCCCAATAAATTACAGGATGTGTGATCGGGCTGTAAGAATTTCCTTCGCTTGAATTTCCTTCCACAACATAAACCGTTCCTTTTCCTGCTAAGGGACCATTTGTGTATTTGATATATGCCTGTCCTTGTGCATCATCTCCATTGCCGCCATTAACGATCATAGATGGAGTGAAGCCCGCCTTAAAATCATAAAGTCCATTGATAAGATAGCTGCGTTGATAGTTATGATCGTGCCCGGTTAAAACCAGGTCAACACCGTATTGTTCAAGGTTAGGATTAAAGTGGTCGCGCGTTGCGAAGGTGAAAAACTGCCCGCTCGATAATTCTGTAAAATTATCCTGGCCGCTATAGGGGCACTGGTGCCAAAAAGCAACTTTCCATTTTTTTGTAGTTGCGGCCAAATCGGCCCTCAGCCAATTTATCATGGGCGAGGTAAATGTTGTCGTGTTATCAAAAACACCTACCCAATTATACGCCGGGGTAGTAGAACCTAATTCTGAATTAAGGGAGATGAAATGGATATCTCCATAATCAAAAGAGTAAAACAACTTCAGGTGCGAAGCTACTCCGCCCAACTCTCCTTCAATGGGTGGATCTACAATATTAAGATACGGACCTGTTTGCACGTTCGGGTCGATATTACAAGGCCCTTGCCAATTGCAAATGCTGTTCCAGTCGTGATTACCCGGTGTTGGAACAAAAGGCATATTCAGAAATAAATTTCCATAGCAATTGGTGGTATCAAAAACGTTGGTTTGATACTGGGGGTCGGTGCCGTCAGTATAGGCATCATCCCCAACCCACAACTGAAAATCAGCCGGGTTATTATCCTGCGCTACATATTGCAGGTAACTGTCGCGAACTTGTTTTTGAGGAGTACTGCCGTGGCCAAAGTCGCCTATTACCCAAAACCTAACCGGTGTGTGAGATGACGAATCCGGTGCGGTTTTAAAAAACAAAAGAGGATCATTTCCTCTAAGGGTTTGAGTGGCGCTTCCTACACTATAAAAATATTTTGTAAGTGGTGTCAACCCATTCAATCTTACACGGTGCTCGGTTGTTGGTGTTGCGCTATCAGCGAAAAGAGTGTTTGACCCTATCGTGCTTCCGTAATAAACGCGGCTATCTGTAAGCGAATCGGTGCGCCACCTGATAATAATGCTGTTAGGCCCCTGGCTTTGCAAATAAGGACCACGAATGATTGTTTGAGCGGAGGAAAACTCTGCCAAAAAAACAAACAGAATGGTTGACAACGATAGGTGCATTTTTTTCATAATAGCATTGGTTTAATTCAATGGAATTGGTGCCGAATGTTAATTTATTATGAAGATAATATTAATTGGCCACAGGTTAAAGGTCTGTTTTAAGACCTGGTTTTGTTAAAAAACACCAATACCTCCTTAACTTACCCGCCTTATTTTTTCAAAAAACTTGATATAATTTTATAGTTGCTAATTTGTACCTGATACAGTAAAAATATGATGAAGAAAATCGCAATACTTTCCCTTTTAATATTGGCACTGGCTGATAGTCAAAAAACTTTCGCCGACGGTATAGAGTTTATACACGACAAGAAATTTCAGGAAGTGCTGGACATGGCCAAAAAGCAAAACAGGCTTGTATTTATGGACTGTTACACAAGCTGGTGTGGCCCTTGCAAAAGACTAGCTTCTACTGTTTTTCCCGACTCGGCCGTAGGCGATTTTTTCAATGCAACTTTTGTAAATGCCAAGTTTGATATGGAAAAAGACGACGGCGTTACTATTGCTAATAAATATGCAATCCGTGCTTATCCTACCTTGCTATGGTTGGATGGCGATGGCAACGTAAAACATAAAATTGTAGGTGGGCTTGACCAGGCAGGGCTTATTCAACAGGGAAAGAAAGCCATTGACCCCACACCCGGCATTTTAACCGGGATGCGTAAAAAATATGCTGATGGCGAGCGCGATGTAAATTTTTTGTGCGACTTTTTAAATACCCTCTACAATTCGGAAGAGAAGTACGAGGATGTTTTTAAAATATATCTGGATAAAATTACCACCGCGGAAATGGCCGACTCAAAACACACTAAAACCATTTTCAATTTAACTAACGACATTAAATCACCGGGGCTTCCTTACCTGGTAAAAAACAAAGATTATTATAGAAATCTGTTGGGCGAGAATCCTTTTGATACGAAGGTGAATCAGATAGCCACCAAGGCAGTTAGCGAAGCACCAAGAGCTGATGATAAAGGCTTGTACGATGCTGCCATGAATTTTATCAAAGCCATAAAAGCTCCCGACCACCAGGAAAAAACCTTAAAGCTTAGCATGGACTATTACCAGCACATGGGTGATTGGCCGAACTACGTTAAAGAGGCTTCGCAGTACGTAAAGAAATATGCGGTTAATAATGCCGCCCTGCTTAATGATGTTGCCTGGAATTATTTTCTGAACGTAAACGATGCCGGCGAATTACAAAAGGCTACCAAATGGGCTTATCAGTCTATTAACATAGATAACAAATACACCTACAACCTTACTTACGCTTACTTGCTGTACAAACAAAACAACTTCAAAGAAGCCGAAAAAGCCTGCGACTACGCTATCATCCGTGCCAAACAAGAGAATGTTACCCCTTCTTCTGCAACTGCGTTAAAGGAAGTCATTGAAAAGGCTATTAATAAGAGATAGACTACAGATATTTAAGTCGTATTTTGGGAGTAATCGGGATTATTTTCTCTCGTGTTGGTAGAATCTCGAAGTAGAATGGCATTTAAAATCATGCCAATCACTTAATCACTTAATCACTTTAATCACAAATAAGTCTATTTCTTCCCCCAACCAATCGTCAACGCCACCGCCTTCTTCCAACCCGCATAAAGTTTTTCCTTATCAAGTGGTTTCATCTTAGGCTTAAACTGTTGGTCCAGTTTCCATTGCTTTACAATGTTGGGCTTTTTGTAATAACCAACGGCAAGGCCCGCAAGGTAAGCTGCGCCAAGGGCCGTTGTTTCAGTAACCTTGGGGCGGTCAACCGGCACCGCCAGTATATCGCTCTGAAACTGCATTAAAAAATTATTCGACGAAGCGCCACCATCAACACGTAGCGTTTTTAATTTAATACCTGAATCCTGCTGCATAGCCGTAAGCACATCGCGGGTTTGGTAAGCGATGGATTCCAACGTAGCCCGCACCAAATGCGACTTGCTGGTTCCACGGGTCAAACCAAAAATGGCACCCCGTGCATCCATATCCCAATACGGAGCCCCAAGCCCGGTAAAGGCCGGAACCACATATACATTCTCCGAACTGGTAACAGCATTAGCATGATATTCCGAGTCCGACGAACTGTCAATTACTTTCAATCCGTCGCGCAGCCATTGTACTGCAGCGCCGCCAATAAACACACTTCCTTCCAAAGCATATTCCACTTTTCCGTTCAACCCCCAGGCAATGGTGGTTAACAAACCGTGTTTACTCTTTACCATTTTGTTGCCGGTGTTCATCAATAAAAAACAACCCGTGCCGTAAGTGTTTTTCGCCATGCCCGCATTAAAGC
>JAQBNQ010000226.1 GCA_028288545.1 Bacteroidota bacterium | reverse complement strand
TAAAGATAAACAACGTAAAGTTTAAACACCGCGTGGTGCCGGGCGATACCGTCCTTTTTAAACTTGAGTTGGTTTCCCCCATGCGCCGCGGCATCATAGAAATGAAAGGCAGCGCCTATGTAGGTACCAAACTGGTAAGCGAAGCCGAACTGATGGCCAAAATTCAACGTAAAGACGGCAAGTAATAATGAGAAGCACCCTTTCATCCACGCGTTACATCGCAACTTCGCAATTATCGTCTACACTCATTCCTACATTCGCTAATCCGCTAATTCGCTAATTGTCACATTCGTATTCAATGAACCAACCCTACTCATACATACACCCTCAGGCCGAAGTAGCAGACAATGTGGTTGTTGAACCTTTCGTTACTATTTCTAAAGACGTAACCATTGGCGAAGGTACCTGGATAGGCCCGCACGTAACTATTATGGAAGGCGCCCGCATTGGTAAAAACTGCCGCATATTTCCCGGCGCTGTTATATCTGCCATTCCGCAGGATCTTAAATACAAAGGCGAAAAATCAGCCGTTGAAATCGGCGACAATGTTACTATCCGCGAGTATGTAACCGTTAACAAAGGCACCGAAGCCTCTATGAAAACTGTTATCGGCGATAACACTTTACTGATGGCTTACGTGCATATAGCACACGATTGCATCATTGGCAAAAACTGTGTGTTAGCCAACAACGCCAATTTAGCGGGCCACGTTGAAGTAGGAGACTTTGCCATCCTTGGCGGGGCTACCAACTTTCAGCAGTTCACCAAAATGGGCAGACACGTAATTGTATCAGGCGGTTGTTTGGTTAATAAGGATATACCGCCGTTTGTCCGCGCAGCAAGGCACCCAACCACTTATGCCGGTGTTAACTCCATAGGCCTTCGCCGTCGTGGGTACACCACTGAGCAGATCAACCAGATATTAGACGTATATCGTATCCTCTATATCCGCGGTTACAATACCAGCACCGCTCTCAAATTCATCGAAGCTGAAATTGCTTCCAGCACCGACAAAGATGAGATCGTAAATTTCATCCGCGAAAGCGTTCGGGGTATCATGAAAGGCTTTAAGAGTACAAGCGAGGAATAAAGCCACCTGCCAACTACCTTTTTGGTGGATTTAAAGACCTAAACCGCCGGGTTTCTATTTTAGACACTTTTAGAAAAGACAATTTCACCATTTAAAAACGTTATTTATTGATAATCAACTTATTGGGCACCTATATATAGTTATAAAAACGAATATCATATGCAAAAAATAGAAACAATAGAAAGTCGTGTAAATAATTCATTTTAAAGCATTTACATTTTTAATTCATATTATAATAATAACTTATTATAATAGGCCAAGCAGCCTTCCGCAAGACCGATTTTTAAGTTTTCTTCAGGGTAATTTAAATATCCCGGACTTGTAATGAGTCAGCTACCATTTTCAGAGGATTTACTGTCGTAACCTTTCGGCCACCGCAATTAGGGGAATAAAGTCCTTGCACCATATTCTCCTCTTTCCGCGCCTACTAATTTACAACCGGTTACAAGACGCTTTTGTAGTGGCATCGTTTTTGTCCCCACCAGGGTATTCAATACAATAAGATGATACAGAATTTCAAAATAAATGTCCAACAACCTGTACTGGATGATTTAAGGAAAAGGATTTCGGAATCAAGATGGCCCGATGAACTGGATAATAGCAAGTGGCAATACGGTACGAACGGCGAATACCTGAAGCAACTTTGTGATTACTGGCAAAATGGATTCGATTGGAAAAAACAGGAAGAGGAGTTGAATACAATACCACAGTTTAAAGCAACTATAGATGATATTGGCATTCATTTTATTTACGCTAAAGGAAAAGGGAAAACTTCCGTTCCCCTGCTCCTTTCGCATGGCTATCCGGATAGCTTTGTGCGCTTTTTAAAAGTAATTCCGCTACTTACAAAAGCTGATGAAAACGATTTCTCGTTCGATGTGGTTGTCCCATCCATACCCGGTTATGGATTCTCAGATATTCCGAAAAGCCCTGGCATGAACCCGGGAAAGATAGCCTCGCTTTTTACCAGGTTAATGTACGAGGAATTGAGTTACGATAAATTTATGGCTCATGGTGGGGATTGGGGTAGCAGCATCACCGAACAGATCTCTACTCACCACACAAAGCGCTTATTGGGTATCCATCTTACAGATGTACCCTTTCATCATATACTCTCCATTCCTTCGGGCGAGTTAAGCCATGCCGAGAAAAAGTATTTTGAAGCGGGCAAAAAATGGCAGCAAACTGAAGGCGCTTACTCAATGGTTCAAAGCACAAAACCGCAAAGCCTTGCATATGGTTTAAATGATTCCCCTGCCGGATTAGCGGGCTGGATAATAGAGAAGTTCAATACCTGGAGTGACAATGGAGGAAATATTGAGAATTGCTTTACAAAGGATGAGATGCTAACCAACCTTACCATTTATTGGGCTACCCAAACTGTAAATTCCGCAATACGTATTTATTACGAAACCATGCAGGCTATGTACAACCCTATTAACTTTCTCAATCCTTTTCATAAAGAATCGAAAAAGACAGAGATACCCACAGCG
>JAQBNQ010000202.1 GCA_028288545.1 Bacteroidota bacterium | reverse complement strand
CCACAGATTCACAGATTAAATGCAGCAAATTATTATTAAGCAAAAATAAAACCATAAAGCCGGCCTGAATGACGGGGCCATCCTACCGGGCGGACATTTTAAATTGGGTTTTTAAATTCATTGTATTAATCTGTGAATCTGTGGCTTGCATTTTATGGCAACAATGCTATGCTAATTTTGATCACGTAGCATAATTCAATTTTCTTTCTACATTCGCATCAACTTTCTGGGGGCGTTTCTGCAGTTAAATGCAGAATCTGAGAAGAACCCTTCGAACCTGAATCACGGTAATTCGTGCGCAGGGAAGAAATTGAGAAGACTGTTTTTCTCACATTCCTTTACCCTTTCAGAAAGATTTATTTAACCATTAACTTCTAGGTATGAAGAAGGTTTTATTCTTTCTGTTAATTGCAAAAATTTCTACAGCCCAGGTTGATTCGTTGAGCATGGTAAAAGATACGTCTAAACTGCAACTCAACTTAAATACGGTAAATATCAACGCGGTTCGCGCAGGTTCTAACTCACCTACCCCTTACCAGGTTATTAGTAAGGAGGAGCTGAATAAAAACAATCTCGGACAGGATCTTCCGTACCTGTTGAATATGACTCCATCGGTAGTTACAACTTCAGATGCGGGTACCGGTATCGGTTATACGGACATACATATTCGCGGTAGCGATAATACCCGCATAAACGTTACGTTGAATGGCATTCCGGTTAATGATGGCGAAAGCCAGGGCGTTTATTGGGTGGATATACCAGATGTAGTTTCTTCAACACAAAATATACAGATACAACGTGGTGTGGGCACCAGTACCAATGGCCCTGGGGCATTTGGAGGAACTATTAGTGTGCAAACGCAAACACCCAATCAAGATCCATTTGGGCAGATAGACGTATCCGGCGGTTCCTTCAACACTTTTAAGGGAACTGCAAAGGCTGGTACCGGGCTTATTAAGAATTGTTTTTTTGCCGAGGGCTCAGCTTCGTGGATCACGTCCAATGGGTATGTGCAAAGGGCAGCGGCTAATTTGCGTTCGTACTTTTTTCAGACCGGATATCAGCACAAAAACACCTTGCTCAAATTCGTTTATTTTGGAGGAAGGGAGAAAACCTACCAGGCCTGGGATGGAGTTTTACAGGATTCGTTGAAGACAAACAGAACTTATAATGACCTGGGTACGGATTATGGACAGCATTCACCGCCTTATGCTAATCAAACAGATAATTACGGGCAGGATTATTTTCAATTATTGTTTTCGCAAAACCTACCAAAGGATTTGAATTTAAATATTGGTTTGTTTAGTACGCTTGGCCGTGGTTATTATGAGGAATATAAGGTGGCCCAGGATTTGAACAGCTACTTTCCGGGTTATGATACAGTACCGGTGGTGCAGGATATTATCAGGCAGAAATGGTTAAAGAATATTTATTACGGTGGAACCTTTGCATTGAATTACACGCACAAAAATATTGATGCCGCTTTTGGAGGATTGCTGAGTCAATACCGCGGAGAGAATTTTGGCAAAGTAATATGGGCCGATGGAATTTCGAACCTGCCTGATCAATATTATTATGACGGACATTCGGTTAAAAATGACTTTAATGTTTATGCCAAATTCAATTACAATTTGTTGCAGAAAATAAATTTGTTTGCCGACTTGCAATACCGTTATGTCAGTTATCAAACTAATGGCACCGATGACAACCTCTCTGCCTACAGCGTAAATAAAATCTGGAATTTCTTCAATCCAAAAGTTGGTGTGTTGTATAAGGTAAAACCTGCCCAACAGATTTACGCTTCTTTCGCATTAGGCAACCGCGAACCTAACCGCGATGATATTCTTGCCGCAACAGCAACTCAACAACCCAAAGCCGAAACTATGAGAGATTTAGAAGTGGGCTACCGGGGCGTTTTTAAAGAATCCGCAACTTTTAGAAGCGCTTTGAATCTTAATTATTATTTGATGCACTACAAGGATCAATTAGTATTAACAGGCAGGTTAAATGATGTAGGAAATCCTATTAAAGCTAACGTGCCTGTCAGTTACAGAACTGGCATTGAACTATCGGGTTCATTCAGTTTTTATAAAAGACCGCGTGAATATGAAATCCCTATTGGCGCTTCTGGTTTGGGAACAGCATGGGTAGTTCCAACCGGGCATGGCCGGGAATTTTTCAGGATCAATTACACGTTTACCTATTCTCTGAATAAGATATCTGCCTTTGATGAATCGATATACACTTATGATCCTGATTATGTGCCTATCGATTCGTTGACAGAAACTATTCATCATAAGAACACCAATATCTCTTTTTCACCAAGTATTATTGCGTCTTTGGAGTTGGTGGCTTATCCCGTAAAGGGGCTTTCTATCAGTTTGTTGAGTAAGGCCGTTAGCAAGCAATATCTGGATAATACATCTAACGATGACAGAATGCTTAAGGCGTTTTATTATACCAATATTAATATTTCGTACACGGTTCCACTTAATAAAGCGGGGAAGGAAATAACCCTGAAGCTATTACTCAATAATATCTTTAACCACTTGTTTGAAAGCAACGGATACACTTATACCGAAAAATATGCCGCGCCTGATAACAATGGCAATTTACAGGTCAGTCCGGCCTATACTTATAATTATTATTCCCCCCAGGCAGGGTTCAATGTATTGGCGGGGATTAGTGTAAAGTTTTAAAACGCTTTTAAGAATGGGTTTGTTTATTTACTAGGGCGGTTGGCAACATTAAAAGAAAGGGCATTGCTTTGGTATAATCCAATTGCTCATAAAACATTCCGAGCCTATTAAGATTTTTGTAATAGTTATTTACATTTCGGTAGTAATGCAATTCACTTTGCACAAACCATGTTTTTTCAAATAGAAAATGAGAGATAAACCATTTTTCTAAAAGTCTACCTGCCCTTCCGTTTCCATCTTCAAATGGGTGGATATTTACAAAAACGATATGAATAAATGAGGCAAAGTAAAACACCTCTTCTAAGGTTAGTGTCTGTTTTTTTAATTTTTCGATGTCCTGCCATAAAGTATTAAAAAGTTTTTCAACCAAATAAACCGTGGCGGCTTCATATTGAATCTTAAAAGTTTTATGCTCCATAACCACCATATTGCCAGTGCGGCAAACGCCTTGTTTGCTTTTGGGTAATAAGTTCATTGATAGCAATCCATGCGCCTTTAAAAAATTTACTTTGGTCAATTCACTTTTTTGAGCAAACAGATAGGCATGGTATAAATCATCCGGCTTCTTCGTCAGGTCCTCAAGATATTCCACACCCAGCATTCTATGCTTAATGTAACTGTCTATTTCCATCGGTTCCCCTTCTATTTTGCTTGACGCCATGGCGGAAACTGAAGTGTAAAAACTAAAAGTATCCGTCGAAACCTCAGCATCCTTCAATGCATCAAAAGCATCCCTTAAGCCTTCGGGGACCTGCTTCACATATTCCTCCAATAGCGCAACGGGGATTATTTTTAAACCGTAGTCTTTCATTCTTAGCTTAATTATACGAACATTTTCGCTAACCCTTGATTTGCCAATTTTCGGGGTTAATACACTCAAATCTCCCAGGCTTTGTTGCTCCGCCGGGGTTTCGCCTATAAATTTAGCCTTTTCACCTATTAAACGAATCAGGGGCTCGCTGGTCAGATACTTTGTAAATACTTTAGGTGTTTAATGAATATATGCGCTCACTCAGCCCAACCAAAACCAATCACTTAATCAGGTATTTACTGTTTGTAGTTATATGTTTGCTGTTTGCACATAGCGCCACGGCGCAGTCGCACACAGATACTTTAAAGCTTGCCCAACAATACCGCGACCAGCATAAACTTATTAAAGCAGCTAAACTGTTTAGTGCTTATCACAAGCACCACCCCGAAGACATTAATGCCCTTTGGTTATACGCCCAAACCGAATATTGGAGGGATCATTACCGCAGATCAAAAAAGTTGTATGAACAAGCAGTTGCCATGCGCCCCGATAATGACTATTTGCAACTGGATTACGGAAAGGCAATGCTGGATCTTGGCGACTGGAAAAGTGCCGATAGTGCTGCACAAAAAGTGGAACACAAAGGGAAAGGATACAGTGAAGAAAAAATATTACGGGCGAGACTCTCATATAATTCAGCTGATTATGCGGAGGCCAGAACATATATTGATGAAGCCATTAAAAAGGAGAACGGAAGTATTAAGGCATGGAACGTTTACGACCAAATAGAAATTGCAAAATCCCCGTGGCTGAAATTAAGCACCACTGCTTCTGCGGATAACCAACCGCTGTACCAGGTTTCTCCTGCGGCTGAAGCGGGAATTTATTTACATAAGCTGGCTACGATACAATTAGGTTTTTACTCGCCGGTTTTTATCGTTAATGGCAAGGTCTCAAGCGCTCAATGGTTAGTAGTTGGAGATAAAGCTGCACTGCCTAAGGTAGGTCTCGAAATTGGACTTAACGTGGGGGTAGTAAAGTATCCTTTCAATAATAAAACCGGGTGGAGCGGAAGTTTTTACTTTGATAAAATTTTTGTGCGTCACCTGAATTTTGAATTGATAGCCGAACACAAACCGTATTTTTATACAATAAGTAGTTTAGAAAGTGTTGTTAGCGTTAACCACTTTTCGTTTGCCGGGGGATGGAATGATAAAAATACCTGGAATGGAAAAGCTGCTTTTGATTTCAATTATTACAACGACAAAAATTATACTTATGCGGCTTATGGCTGGCTATATGCGCCGCCCATAAAATTTTCGGTAATTGAGTTGAGGTTTGGGTATAGTTACAGTTATAGCAACTCTAAAGAGAATCATTATTCGCCGGAGCAATCTTTAACGCAGATAATAGCTAATTATAGCAGCACTACTCAAATAGCAGGGGTTTACAATCCTTATTTCACTCCGCAACAACAGTATATTCATTCAGGCCTGGTAGCACTTGCTATCTACCCGGTAAAAAAGCTGGAGATCAACTTAAACGCAAGCGTGGGATTTTATGCTTATGCGCAAAACCCATACCTGTATTTAGACAAGAACGAAACAGGCGCAACAGTAATTGCCCGTGGCTTTGAGAGGACCACGTATTTGCCTTTTGAAGTTGGCGCCTCTTTAGAATGGCAATTAAGCAGGAAGGTGGTTTTAACTGCCCAATACGCTTACCGCAGCACTTATTTTTTTAATAGTCACAATGCTGCCGTAGGGTTAAAAATCAGTTTTTGGAATGACCGGAAAAAATAGAAAGGACGGGAAAAATTTGTGGACCTACCGCGAAGCCGCCGGCGTAAAACCCTTCGACCGCTTTGTGCTGCTTGTTTTTGTAATAGCCGGCATCATCAGCATTTTTGTGTTTATGGACTGGTGGTTCAGGCCGGAACACATTGGGTCTATTGGCTTTTATATTTTCCTTGGATTTATTTTTTGGTATGGTATTGCACGATTGATACTGATATGGATAAACTATTTAGGTATTTCTAAGCCCGAGCATATAGAACCTGAAGAGGGATTGAGCGTTGCCATTTTCACTACCAGCTCTCCCGGTGAGCCACTTTCGATGTTTGAAAAAACGTTAGAGGCCTGTGCTAAGGTGAAGTATCCGCACACTACTTACCTATTAGACGATACACGCGACCCTGAGTTTAGAAAAGTAGCAGAAAAGCATGGCGCTATTTGGTTGGAGTTGATAGGAATACCCGGCGCTAAGGCAGGGAAAATAAACCGGGCCTTGCGATTAACCAAAGAGGATTTCATTTTGGTGCTTGACCCTGACCATATTCCATTTCCGGATTTTTTAGAACATAAACTTGGTTTATTCAGAGATGAGAATATGGGCTTTGTGCAGGTTTGCCAGGCTTATTATAATCAGTACCGCTCGTTTACGGCTAAGGGCGCCGCCGAACAGACCTACACATTTTACGGCCCAACACAAATGAGTTTAAACGGCTATGGATGCAGCGTGGCCATTGGAGCCAATTGTACTTTTAGAAGAAAGGCATTGGAAAGTATTGGTGGTCACGGGATCGGATTGGCGGAGGATTTAATTACTTCCATTCGCATTCACGCCAAAGGATGGAACTCAGTTTATAACCCGGTGGTGGTAAGCAGAGGTTTGGTGCCGGAAGATTTTGGTTCCTTTTGTAAGCAGCAGTTAAAGTGGGCGCGTGGGGTTTTTGAAGTAACATTTGTTGAATTGCCACGGCTATTTAGCAAACTCACTTTGTGGCAGAAACTCTCTTACTTTTCTATAGGCACTTATTATTTTGTAGGAGTTATTCAGTTCTTCTTTACCCTGATACCGTTTGTATATTTTTTTACCGGTATACAGCCGGCGCATATGAGTTTTGCGGATTTTTTAATACATGGCGTACCGGTTGCTTTAATTGGAGTGCTGATATATTTATATATGCAACGCTGGATGTGCCACCCGGAAACTGAACGGGGTTTGCACTGGCGCGGCATGATATTAAAATACGCCAGCTGGCCGGTATACACCCTCGGTTTTTTGCTGGCATTGGTAAATGCCGAAATCCCTTACATTCCTACCGCAAAAAAAGCTGTGATAGGATATTTTACGCCTTTTGCACGGCCTTTGGTAGCCCAGGCTTTTTTATTTGCGGCAACTGTGGCGGGCATTTTTTTTTACCGGAAATTTTTAATGCCTGAAAGCGAATTAGTGCTTACTGCTGAAAAAACATGGGGTATGGCGGCATTTTCATTTATTGCCTTTTTAATGGCTATTGGCGGGGTGTTGGCGGCATTAGAAGCAAGCACCTTAACTGAAGAAGAACCCTGGGCAAACGTAAATCTTAGAAACATTCAAACATCCACATACCATGACAAGAACGTATAGAATTTCAATCGCTTTAGTAGCACTGATCATTGGTGTGGCTATCGTTGTGGTGCTATCGATAGCAGGCAAAAAAACCAAGGGCCCACTGGAAAATCTTTTTTCCTACACGGGCGAAAAGGTAAATGAGATGGAAAATAATATCATCATTGCGCAGCGCGAAGGCAAGCGATCTGATAAATTGCAATGGTTTAAGCCGTATATCACCGATTCGGTATTGCTTAAAAAACCTGAAACACTTTTGTTGGGCGCGTATGACAACAATACCAAAGAGAGTTTTGAAAGTATCGTTACGCTTGAAGACTCATTAAAAACAACCTTCCCGTTAATACATATTTATATTGCCTGGGGTAGTAAAACGGAAGAGCAGTTTCCTGCGCTGCAAGTACGGGGCATCATGGAAATGGGCTCAGTTCCTGTTATTACGTGGGAGCCGTGGTTAACAGATTTTGACGGCGATAAATACCCGCAGCTTCGCAAACCCGAATACCGCGATAAGGGTGGCCTGGTGGATGTGTCAAAAGGACTGTATGATTTTTACATTAAAGAATGGGCAGATGCGGCTGCTAAAATTAAGGGACCAATCTTTTTGCGTATTGGTCATGAAATGAATGACCCCTATCGCTACCCATGGGGGCCGCAAAATAACAGCGCAAAGGAATTTATTGCTGCATGGCGGCATATACACGATGTATTTATAAAAGAGGGTGCCACTAATGTTATTTGGACATGGAGCCCCCACCCGGCTTATGGTTTTTTTAAAGAATTTTATCCCGGAGCCAATTACGTAGATTACGTTGGTGTAGGTACATTGAACTACGGCACTGTAGCATCATGGAGTAAGTGGTGGAGTTTTAAAGAGATATTCGGCAATTATTATAATGCGCTGGCTGCATTTAATAAGCCCATCATTATTACAGAATTTGGTTGCTTAAATGTAGGTGGCAGTCGTAGCGAATGGTTTGCCGATGCCCTGGATAGTTTACCTGAAAAATATCCGGCCGTGCGTTCAATTGTCTTCTTCCATTATAACGATGATAAAACTACAACCCAGCAGGCTATTAATTGGTATATAAAAGAAGATACTGCAACGATACACGCAATAAGGAAGAGGATTGTTGGGGTAAAGCCGTAACTAATTATCCATAAATTATATTTCCATTAAATCGGGTAGGCTACTTCTATTAAACGGTAGAAGTAATAGCTTTGAGTTTTCTAAAAAATGAAGTATATGAAAGGCCTTGTTTTATTTTTCTTTTTACTGGTTCAATTATTCCTGCCTGCACAAACAAAAGTAATGACATACAATATCCGGAACTCCCATGCACTGGATGGAGTGAATAGCTGGGATAAAAGGAAAGATAAATTGGTAGCGCTTATACGGAAGGTTAACCCCGACGTTTTAGGTACACAGGAAGTACTACTGAAACAATTGAAGTATTTAAAACAGTCTTTAAACGATTATGAAAGTTTTGGCGTTGGCAGAAATAATGGCAAGCACGGCGGTGAGCATAGCGTTATATTTTTCTGGAAAAGTAGGTACGAACAGGTTAAAGGCGGTAATTTTTGGCTGAGTGAAACACCTCAAATACCGGGCAGTAAAAGTTGGGATGCAGACCTTACCCGCATTTGCAGTTGGGTACAACTGAAAGAAAAATCAACCGGTGCAGTGTTTTTTGTTTTCAATACGCATTTCGATCATAAAGGGAAGCTGGCCCGCAGGAATAGCGCCGCATTATTACGACGAACTGTTGATTCGCTTGCGGGAAATAACCCGGTAATTGTAATTGGGGATTTTAACCTTACTCCCGATGATGCCGGCTATGCAACCATGACGGATAAGAGCACTTACAAAGTGCCTTTAAATGATTCGTACATGGAAGGAGCCTTAACTTATACCGATTGCGGTTTTAATGTTAGTAATACGCATTGCAATAGAATAGACTACATATTTTATAGTCCGCAATACAGTAAAAGCGAATACACGGTACACACCGACAACAATGGCACCTACTACCCAAGCGATCACCTAACAGTTAGCGTTATACTAACAAAGAAATAGTTAGTAGCGAACCTCTATTTTCTTTTTAGTTCTTCAATTTCTTTTTTCAGATCCTCAATCATTTTCTGCTGTTCTTTTACTGCAGAAATAAGAACCGGAACAAGCTCAGTGTAATTCATTCCTTTAAAGTGAATTTCCTCTGCAATTTTTTCGTGGGTAGTTCTGTCCATTTGGGCAGGTTGGATATTATCGGAAACTATGGATGGTATTACTTCCTCTACTTCCTGTGCAATAAGGCCAAACTGTTTTGTAACAGGCAGATTCATGCGTTTAAATTCCTTTTCATCGCTGCGGTAATAATACGTAGCTGGCTTCAGTTTCATTACCAGGTCAATTCCCCCATTTAACGGCTCGATATTCCTCTTTAATTTTTTGTCGGAAGAAGTGATGGTGCCGGTAGCGTATACATTGCCCGCAAAATAACCGGCATAATTAGTTGTGCCAAAAGATGCCTCGCCATAAATTCCATAGTTATAACCCGTACCGTAAGAGTCGCCATGTACGCCGTAGCAAGTAGTTCCGTTACCCGCAGTAGCAACTCCATAAACAGACTCAAAACTGGATCCTGAGGCAGGGCTGTAAATCTGGGCATAAAGGCTGATACCGTTACTGGTAAAATAACCGCCAATAGCCCCATTTGATGCACTGGTAGTTCCGTCGCCATAAACAGCCGCCGCAAAGTTGGTTGAAGACCCATTATATCTTCCCGTTAAAACACCGTGTTTAACAGTACCGAAATTGCCATATAAAGATGAGTTAGATTGAAAGTAACCCACCGAAATACTATCCAGGGTTGTTGC
>JAQBNQ010000191.1 GCA_028288545.1 Bacteroidota bacterium | reverse complement strand
ACTGCGGCATCATCAGTTGTTTTGCCTTTACCCAGCATATGGGCCACCATAGAAACTATCTCGGCCTCAAACTTGGTCGCTGAAGGAAACAGGTCGGAATGCAAAGGATTGCTTTGCGATTGAAGGGCATAAACCTTGTTCAAAAAATCAATATGGGCCTGGTCGCCGTGGTAAATGCCACCGCTTACAAACCCTTCTCTCCACCGCACAGTTTCCAGGTCGTGCATGGATTGAATATCACCCAATATCTTTTCGTGACTTAAACCTGTTGAAGGCAAAGCAGGATACTTATCATACTTACCATCATAAGGTTTAAGGGAATGCTCCAGCACCTTCATGGTCTTCGCATTCTCAGCATCCAGCATCTTTTTAATGCTCGGTATCTTCTTCATCCGCTTCTCAATCATCCGGGTAACGGGCGCCGGTAACCAGGCAAGTTTTTCAGATATCTCTTCGATGTTCATTCCTTCTGTTTTAAATTATTATAGAACGCTGATTTGTTATGATTTTTATGATAGAATTATGATAAGAGGAAAAACAGACGCAAATGGACTAAACCCAATTCGCCAATTATCACATTCGCTAATTCGCTAATTCAATCTCAATGATTCAACTTCACATACACCGGCTTATTCTTCGTATATATCTCAACAAACCGTCCAAACATTTCATCGTACAATCCTCCATGTGCGGCATTGGGTTCAAACACTTTGTTCACCTCCACAGCTTTTGATACATCATCAATAGCCATCATCTTTAAAGCCAGTAGCGCAAGGATGGCTGTACCGCGACTATTGCTCATTAAAGGCTCCTTCATCTGCCTAACCGGGCGGTTAAATACATCGGCAATTATCTGGCTCCATACGGCCGAGTTAGCTCCTCCTCCAATAAAATTAATGGCTTCAAACTTTTTGCCTGTCAGTTTCTCTACATACATCAATAACCAACGGCCGTTCAGGCTAACGCCATCCAGGGCAGCGCGGAGCATATGGGTACGGTTGTGGTTAAGCGACATATTATAAAAACCACCACGAACGTGATGATCATCTACCGGTGAGCGCTCTCCGTATAGCCAGGGCAAAAAGTAAAGTCCGTCGCAACCTGCGGGCACCTTGTCTGCTATTTTATCAACCAGTTTATAAAAATCTTTGGGGGCTGCACCGGTGTTCAATTCGTCGGTGTGATATAACAGGTTGTTTTTAATAAAGTTTAAACAGGCACCGGCACTTTCCTGCTCGTTGGCCACCAGGTACCTGCCCGGTAAGCCCGAAGGACTAGTGCCCATGTTGTGAAACATATCCGTTTTTTTAAACGGCACATGACATACCAGCCAGCTTGAAGTACCTATATAAAAATGCCCTTCGTAATCCTTAACAGCACCCGAACCCACCGCAGCGCTATGCACATCCGGAGTACCGGATATAACTTTTACATCACGGTTTAAACCAAACTCATCGGCTATTGCGTTTGTAACCGTTCCTAAAACCGAGTTGGTTGGTACCAGGTCAGGAAATTTGTTTCGCTCCACTCCGCTTAGCCGCACCAGTTCATCGTGGTAATAGATGTTGTTGATATCGCGGTTGTCGGTAACCCAGTGCATGGTTATTGAATCGTAGCTACTGGCAAATATGCCCGTTAGCCAAAGGTTGAGGTAATCTTTAGGCTCTAAAAATTTATAGGTTTGCTCGTATATTTTAGGCAGCTTGGTTTTAATGTAAAGAATGTGCGCAATGGAATCCTTGCCCGATTTTGTTGGACCGCCACCGGCTAAGCGTATCCATTTTAAAACCTTGCCAATGCCGTAGCCATCTACGCGGATAGGGCCGTGGGTCAGTTCCTTTACATTTTCGGCACCACGGGTATCCATCCAAATTACAGAGTCCATTAAGGGAACTCCGTTTTTATCCAGGGCCACCGTGCCGCTCCATTGGGCTGTGCAGTTAATGGCAACTATTCTTTTAGGATCAATACCGGTTTTTGAGATCAGCTTTTTGTAGCAGCTTTTAATTCCATTCAGCCAGTCAGCGGGTTTCTGTTCGGCGCCACCGTTTTCGTACAGGTATAAGGGTACTTCCTGAAACTCATCGGCAATACATTTTGCTTTGGAATCGAACAAGGCCACTTTGGGGCCACTGGTACCAAGGTCTACAGTTAAAATCAGGGGTTCTGATGCTGACATACTTTAAATTTATCGGGCTGAAATTAAGGAGTTTGTGATAGAATAAAAGGGGAAAGTTCGGAGTTTCAGGTTTCAAGTTTCAGATTAAACAGCCGGGGAGTTTACCGGACTAATTATTTTTGTGCTCAGGCCTGTTTAAAAAAATAAATTACTCATTTATTCACTTTATCATACTTTTTGAGTATTTTTGTATCTTAAGTTAGATATTAGAAGCCAGACATCAGACTTCAGACAAATGCAAGTTTTTATCGCACTAGAAAACTGTAACACTCTGTAACACCTTGTAACAAGTGTAACACCTGTAACACCCTGTTACAACTGTTACACTTGTTACAGGAAACCCGACGTCAGACTAGCCAAATGCAAAACCAGGAGAATCCCCCTCTTGCAAATAAAGAATATGATATGACTTAGCAAAAGTTTTACTTGTCCCAAATTTGTCCCACGGGTGTCCCACTCCCATTTTGGGACAGGACAGAAATCAAAAAAGGAATGGCAAATAATTTACTGTGTATACGTATAGTATACGAGTGGGAGTAGCTATTGTTAAACTATTAGCAAAAAAAATGAACAATAACAAACTACTAGCAAATAACCATGCTGTCCCAAAATAAGTATGAGACATTGATGGGACAGTTGGGACAAGACATCAGACATTAGACCCAAGAAAAACGCAATCCTTAACAACTGTAACATCTGTAACACCCTGTTACACTTGTTACAGTTGTTACAGTCTGTTACACTCTTTAGCTGCTCGTTTACGGAACGGGCAATCCCTATAACCCAATAAAAAAGGCCCGCTCATTGCTGATGCGGGCCTTTGTATTTGTATTAAGTCCTCCCCTTTGGGGAGGATTTAGGTGGGGCTTCAATGAAACTGTTCAGCCTCTGTAGAACCTGAAAGTGCGGTAGTGCTGCTCTGGCCTTGTTGAACTACGTGTTGTACTGCGTCGAAGTAGCCGGTGCCTACAAACGATTGGTGTTTGATGGCCTTAAATCCGTCTTTCTCCAATGCAAATTCGCGTTGTTGCAGTTCGCTGAAACCTGCCATTCCTCTTTCAACATAAGCCTTGCTTAGTTCGAACATGGCGGTGTTGAGTGCATGGAAACCAGCGAGAGTGATGAACTGGAATTTATAAC
>JAQBNQ010000167.1 GCA_028288545.1 Bacteroidota bacterium | reverse complement strand
GGCCGCTATGCGAAAACATAGGCTGGTTAGAGGCCGCACTTAAATCTATAATGCTTAAGCGACGGTGGCCAAGTCCGCAGGTTTTTTCGTCATTCATGAAAAAACCGGATGCGTCAGGCCCGCGATGCTGCATTATGTTCGTCATTGAATGCAGATCGGCCTCGTTAAATTGATTTGTAAGAGAGTAAAACCCCGCAATTCCACACATGGCGCGAATGTAGGTAAACTATTTCTGTAGGGACAACCCCTGTTAGTGGCTCTGCAGGCAGTTCTGTATCTTTAAAAATATGCTTACTATTGTCAAGGCGACAATCACAAATGGATTTTTAGTTAAAGCGCAAAAAATATGAGTTTTTCAGTCAAAGAATGGTTAAGAAGTAGCATCTCACCGCAACAGTTCAGAAAAATCCGGAAAACATACCGCAATGCCCTCTCTCTTCTATATGCTGATGATTTAAACAGGCTGGCACTTATTCAAAGCACTGATAAGTGGAATTTTCACTGGTACACGCAGCATTACCAAAAGCATTTTAGTGATAGGAAATATGACAAGCTGAACATACTGGAAATAGGTATAGGCGGTTACGACAGGCCAGAGGATGGCGGAGATTCCCTGCGCATGTGGAATGCTTATTTTCACAATGCGACCATACATGGCATGGATATTTACGACAAGAGCGCTCATGCTTCAAAAAGAATAAAAATTCATCGCGGCAGCCAGGTAGATGAAGCCTTTCTTGAAAATTTAGTCAAAGAAATTGGCCCACTTGACATTATCATCGATGATGGAAGCCATATTAACGAGCACGTTATTACCACCTTCAAACTAATGTTTAAGCACCTGAAAGACGGGGGCATTTACGCGATTGAAGACACACAAACATCTTACTGGGAGAATTTTGGCGGCGATTATCATAACCTCGACAAACCCGGTACGATGCTTAATTTCTTCAAATCAATTACTGATTGTCTGAACGTTGCCGATTATGATAAATCGCGGACTGAATTTGATAACAAGATAACCTCCATGCATTTCTACCATAATCTCATTTTCATTTACAAAGGCGATAACTCGAAAATGTAATTTAAAATTGCGCTGGCAATAAGATGTACAAATACAAACGGCTCCTTATTATTTCCGATAACCTGTTTATGATAAAGTCATTTCATGAATGCGTATCTGCCTTTAATGGGCTACAGGTTGATTATTGCTGCTCCGCGCAAAGCCAACGTCTTATAGATGATTCCACTTTACCCGTAAAGATCAAAGCGCTGGTGGTTAAGGAAGAATGGCAAAAACTAATTGACAACTACGATTTAATTTTTTCGCTTCACTGTAAGCAATTATTTCCGGCAGAACTTGTTACAAAAGTAAAATGTATCAACGTACACCCCGGATACAATCCTTATAACCGCGGTTGGTTTCCGCAGGTTTTTTCTATTATCAATAAATTGCCGGTTGGGGCAACTATTCATGAAATTGACGAACACCTGGACCACGGCTCCATCATTGCCCGGAAGAAAGTGGAGATTGAACAATGGGATACTTCTTACACTGTTTACAACCGGGTACAGGCTATAGAAGTTGAATTACTTAAAGAAAATTTAGACAACATTTTAAAAGCAACTTACACCACTTTTAAGCCCGAAGAAGAAGGCAATGTAAATTTGAAAAAGGATTTTAATGCCCTATGTAAGATTGACCCGGACCAAAAGCTTACAATGCTTGAAGCGATAGATAAATTAAGAGCCTTAACCCATACCGGCCATAAAAACGCTTATTTTATTGACAAAAAAACCGGCTCGAAAATATACGTATCCATAAATTTACAGCAGGAGTAAATTATTCTAAATGGCCCGTATCAGTATTTGCCTCATTACCTACAACCAGGAAAAGTTTATAGCACAAGCTATTGAAAGCGTTTTAATGCAGGAAGGGGACCTTGACTATGAAATAGTAATAAGCGACGACTATTCAAGCGATGCAACACCGGACATTATCAAATCATACGCAGATAAATACCCCAACATTATCCGCGCTTACTTCGCCGGGAAAAACCTGGGTATGTTGCGCAATTGGGAGAAAGCCCTTAAGCTATGCAAGGCCCCTTTAATAGCCTTGCTTGAAGGTGACGATTTTTGGAACGACCCTCTTAAGCTTCAAAAACAATTGCAGGTGTTGACAGACAATCCCGATTATGTGGTGTCTTTTACCAATGCGCACATTAAGTACGAAAGCGGCGAACCCGGTTATCCAACTTATGTAACGATCCCTGCGGGTGTATATGAAGCGAAGGACTTGTTGGCTTATAACTTCATTCCTACCTGCTCCGTGCTAATGCGCAATCATATTTCAGACACTTTTTTTAAACCGGCATATTTTAATAGCCCCTTTGCCGATTGGATGGTGCATATGACCAACTCGCAGTATGGAAAATTTCATTTTCTAAACGAATTTACCTGCACTTACCGGGTACACGGCACCGGTGTTTGGGGAGGGACCAACAGCGAAAAGCAACTATTAAATAAGCTAAAGGGAATCGATTGTGTTGCTGAAATTGTTTCAAGCGCAAATTTAAATCCCGGAATAAAAGCTTCGCGCAAAACAGCGCTGCAAAATATCTGTGCTTATTATAAAAAGGCCAATATGCCCTGCAAGTATCTTCTTTACCGGATTAAACTATTAATGAACTAAGCATGGGTAGCGGTGTATCGGTAATAGTTTGTTGTTATAATAGTTCATTGCGACTACCGGAAACTTTGGCGCACATACAAAATCAAAAGGTAAGCGGTATTAACTGGGAAGTAATAGTGGTTGACAACGCCTCGTCTGATGACACTTCTGCTGCGGCTAAAAGAATTTTATCTGCCGGCAACCAGGCTGTTGATTTTACAATTGTAAGTGAGCCCGAATCAGGCCTAAGCACTGCAAGAAAAAGAGGATATCTCACATCAAAATACGAACTCCTTATTTTTTGTGACGACGACAATTGGCTTGCTGATAATTACGTTCAACTAGCTAGTGAAATAATGGAGAAGAACCCCGCCATTGGTATTCTCGGCGGCTTCGGAGAAGCGGTTTTTGAAAGCAAGGAACCTGCCTGGTTTAAAAAATACCAGATTGATTTTGCAGTGGGCGACCAATCTTCCTCACCCCAGAATTTATCACACGTTCAGGAGGTTTACGGAGCGGGATTTACCATCAGAAAAAATTACCTGGATCAATTGTATGGCTCGGGCTTCAAAAGCATCTTGTCTGACCGCAAAGGCAATCAACTGATCTCTGGCGGGGACGTTGAGCTATGCTACCTGGCAAAATATTTTGGTTACGAGATATGGTACAGTCGCGATTTAAAATTTAAACACCTGATGACCGCCCCACGCCTAAGCTGGCAGTATATGAAAAGGCTTTATGCCGGTTCGGGTACAACCAACATTTACACCTTTGCCTATAAATTTGTAATAGAGCATAACCGGGTGCCTAATCAAAATCTGCGCCTTCCGTTTTGGCTGGATACTTTTATTCACCGGGTAAAATACATTTTCAGCCTCCGGTCAAAAGTTAAGGGGAAAATGGAGGTGGAGGGTGATGCCGATGTGTTACGCTACATTGCATTAAAAGCAGAAGCCAGGGAAATATGGGCCTTGAAAGAAAAATACTCGGCCCTTTACCAGACCATTTATCTTTACCTCAACCAGATTAAAAAATAAAAAACCTTTTGATTTTGTTAATGGGGCAAAAGGCAAGCAAGAAATATTGTAATGAGAATTTGTATCATATCCAACTATAAGAAAAACGGTTACGGCGAAAGCACACGGCCTTACTACCTGTCCATATACCTTAAAAAGCTGGGACATGAAATAATACACTTGTGCCAGCATAGTGGCACAGAAGATGGTATCCGCTATATAAAACTTGACACCGCCAAATGGGAGCCTTCGCTTTTTAAAAGGATGAATAACTTCCTTAGCCTTTACACTAAGCTTAAAAATTTTAATCCCGATGTTATTTATGTACATCAAATGAATAGCGTAAGATGGGCTCTGTCAACCAGGGTGTTGCCACAAGGTACATTTGTGATGGACGCCCATACCAGTACCTATTTTGAACACAAATCATTTGGCCGTGATACGCAGGAAACACTGGATAGTTTAAGGCGCATTGAAGTAGAAGTTTATAAAAAGCCCGACTATATTATTTGCGCTTCTGAAGAAACCCACGAATTTTTGATCGAAGAATTTAAACTGGATCCTGCAAAACTTTTTGCTGTAGGCAATGCCACCAACATGGATCCGGTAACAGAAGCAGAAAAAAACGTTTACCAAAAAAGTCCCTCTCAAGAATTTACCTGCCTTGCCACTTTGCCACAGGACGGTTTTATTGGTAACGACATGGCTATAAAGTATCTTTTGCAAATAGCAGAGATCGTTTATCGTAAAAGCCCAACAATTAAATTTGTTGTAGTAGGCGGTGGGGAAAAACCTGCAGCTACTGCTCCTAATATTTTTTATGCGGGCTACGTCCCGGATCTAAGAAAAGAAATTCTCTCAGCCTCAATTTGTTTAATGCCATTTCCAGCCCAGGCAGTTTGCGGCGGAGCACGAAATAAATTATGCGATTATGTAGCGTTGGGGAAATTAGTAGTTACCAGCACTGAAGGTTTGCGTGGTATAAAAATATTAGAGAACAAGAAAAATTGCATTGTTGCCGATGATAAAGAGCGTTTTGCCGATGCCATTATTAATCTATCACAGAATGCCGGCCTGGTTAAATCTTTAGAGGACGAGGCATTTAAGAGCCGGGCATATTTTAATTGGGAAGATAAGGCGAAACAGGTAAGCGCGATTTTTGAAACAGTTGTAAAGAAATGAGCCAGCCAGCGATAACAGTTTTAATGCCGGTTTATAATGCTCAATTGCATCTTAAAGAAGCGATTGAAAGCATCCTGAACCAGACCTTTACTGATTTCGAATTTCTGATCATCAACGATGGCTCAACCGATAATTCGGAGCAAATAATAAAAAGCTATAGCGACCCGCGTATCAACTATGTAAAGAATGAGGCCAACATAAAGCTAATAGCCACTCTTAATAATGGCTTTGCTATTGCAAAAGGCCAATACATTGCCAGGATGGACGCGGATGACATTAGCTTGCCCGAACGTTTAGCAAAGCAATTCGCCTTTATGGAATCGCATCCCGAAGTATCACTGGCAGGAACCTGGTTCGAATCAATTGGAGAAATTAATGCTCCTGGAAAATACGAGTCGGATATCAATCTCATCCGGCTTAAAATGTTGTACCAAACGCAGTTCTGCCATCCTTCAGTTATCATCAGAAAAGAAGCGATTAAATCAATTCCCGTTCCTTTTGATCCTGCTTTTATCCATGCCGAAGATTATGAGTTATTTTCTCAACTGACTTACCATGGTATAACTACTAATATTCCCGAGGTGCTTATCAAGTATAGGGTTCATGCAGCCAATGTTTCAATAGTTTACCGCGATATTCAAATTGAAAACAGCATCAGGATAAGACTTGATAACTTTAAAATTATTGGAGTGGATGCCACCGCTGATGAAGCCGTAGCACTTGAATTATTAGCATATCAAAAATACGATCAGCTGAGGGATAAGATTAGTTTGCTTGAAAGCCTGCTGACAAAAATGGCTTTCGCTTCGCGGAATAATAAATTTATTGCACAGCAGGTGTTACTGAGTTTTGTAAGGACAAACTGGTTCAACCTGTGTTATAATTTAATTGGAAGGTCAAACACCTTGAATCAGATCTTTCACACCTCGCCCTTAACGCGTAAATACATTTCTCTAAAAGAGAGACTAAAGTTTTATCTCAAATTTGCACTGAAGGGATAGCTACTTTTTCTTCTTGCAAATAAAGAAAACGCTGCTGGAGTATTTATCCGACTTAAACGGCTTGAAGAATTGACGGTATTCGGGATAAGGATATACCAGAGGCAATAAAGTTTCTTTTATCTCAAAACTTGCTGCCACCTTTTCGCTCCATTTTTTTACAGTGTAATTCTTAATGTCGTTAAAAACTGTTTTGTCCTCATAGCTGTGCGAGGGCGGAAAGAAAACGTGAATGAACCTTATTTTGCCGGTATTGATAAAAGGCGCAAAGAAAAAATTTACGAACCTGAAATGGCTGGTAAACATAATATCGGTAACAAGTGCAATGGAAGCCATGGTAGCAGTAGGCATTCCGATAATAAGGGTGCCATCGTCTTTCATCACCCGGCTCATTTCTTCCAGGCTCTTTGCTGAATCTGTAGTGTGCTCTAAAACGTGCGAGCAATAAACGGTATCAAATAACTTGTCGCCAAACGGAATATCCTCGGCACTACCCTTTGTAATAGTAAGACCTGTATCGTTCTGGTATCTGCCTACGCCGGCTGCAAGAGGGGCGGGGTCTATTCCAAAAACTTCGCAGTTAAATAACTCCTTCGCCTTTAACATGCAATAACCGGTACCGCAGCCCACATCCAGAAATTTGCCGCCGGGTTTAATATGCCCCTGTACAGCGTCCCATTCAGTATCGCGTATCCGCTTTTGGTTAGCGTTGGTAGCGGCCTCGCCAACCATGGAGAAATAATAAATACGGAGTAAAAATTTTTTGATTGCTGACATCGTTGCGGCCGGAAACTTATCCGGATATTAAAATCCCTCTTTCTTTTTCATGTTCAAAATAAACCTGATAAAACCAACGACCTTCTTAAAATTAAGATCCCTGATCCTTTGAAACCAATTTTTCTCTGAAGCTTCAAAATAAAACTGAAGAGGTTCAATGTTTGCGCGGTAAAAGTAATAACACCACCTGAAAACAATAATATTCTTTACAAAAAAGAATTTGAAATTCCTCCACGCATATTTTTTTGAAAGCCCCGGCGCCAGTTTCAACATATGGTCTTCGTTGGCAATGGGTATCAGTTTATAACTGGTGGTTTTATCTGCTGCATTAAATTTTAATTCAACGATAGCGCCTTCTTTGCCAGAAACTCTAACCTTATTGAGTTTTTTACCTGAATAGATATCTGCAAAACAAAAATTGCCAAGACTGTAAAAAATCGGTTTGCCTTTGTATGTTTCAATAGCCTGGAAAGTATGTGTATGATGACCTATTATCACATCAGCACCGCGGTCAAGGAACATATGCGCCTCGCTGATTTGGGTATGGTGCGGATAAAATCCATAATCGGTTAAGCCCCCCCAATGAAACAAAAGCACCACGAAATCCACTTCCTTTCGCAAGGCATCTATCTGGTTTAATATTTTATCGCGCGTGTAGTAGTTCAGGTAAACATCAGCGTCTTTAGGGGTACTGGGGTGCGTATCCTGGTGCACATAATTCAAAAACCCGAATTTAATCTCGTTTACCTCCAGCGTTATTGGTTTGTAGGCGTCAACCTGCTCAAGCGAAGCGCCGACATGCAATATTTTATGCTCATCTAAAAACGCAAATGACTGCACAACTCCGTCTCTAAGCCCATCATAAGTGTGATTAGTTGCAACTGAAACAAGATCAATGTCAAGGTCGTGGAGATAATTAAGGGTTTCCTTTTCGGTTTTTACCCTTGGATTCTTTAACAGATTTTCGCCCTGCGCACCTATCACCTGCGACTCGAGATTGCCAATTACGTAGTCGGCTTTGGCCAGCACAGGCCCTACCTCATTAAAAGGTTTTATGCCCTTTTTATAGAGGCCTACATAAGCATCATTAAATGATACATCGCCCAAAAAATGAATTACAGCATCCTTACCCATAAGCCGGCACGGCGAAAGTTGCACAAAATTTATCTGAAATTAAAAGGATGGCAGCAATAATGCCCGTAAAGATTTTCCATTCTTACCTATTTAGGCCGGCCCGTAAGTCATTAATCAACAGCCCAATAAAAAATAAATTATTTTTGGTCGGATGAGGGTGTTACATGTTATTCCTACTTTGGAAAAAGGAGGCGCAGAGCGGCTTGTTTTGGATTTGGCGCGGTCGCATAAGGGCGATTTTGGCGCTATGGTAAAGGTGGTGGTTCTTAATACTCAAAACGCCTATACCGATCTTTCCATGGGACTTGATATTGAATATATCCGTTCAGATGTGGAGTTTTCACCGCGCGGAAAGGACAAAGTGAACCTTTCGGAATATGAAAAGGTCGTTGACACTTTTAAGCCCGATATCATCCATTCGCATCTTGTAAAAGCCGAACTTGTAAGCAAGTATAATCTCAGACCCGGAATAAAGTACATTACTCATTGGCACGGATATCATTACCAGACTAATGCCCCCAAATTTTCTGAACTATTTACAAAAAGTGGCATTGCACAACTTCTGTTCATCCGGAAATTGAGAAAAATATTCGCCCAAAAAAACATTTCGTTCCTCGCCATATCCAAACACATTAAGCAATATGTGGTTGACCGGTTGAAAGTTAGTGCTGACAGGGTGAGGGTTATTTATAACGGTTTTGACGAAACACATTTTAAACGAGAAATTTCTACGGCTCCGAAAGATGTTTTTAAACTTGTTTCCATTGGATCCTTCCATCCCATTAAAGGCCAGGAGTTTTTGATTGACGTGATGAAAATCATTAAAGCGAAAGGGCACAGCAACTTTAGACTAACGCTGATAGGTGATGGCCCCCAACGCAAACAACTGGAGCAAAGGACGAAAGAAAATGGTGTACAGAACATAGTGCATTTTACGGGAGTAATAAACGACCCTGAAAAACATTTACACGGCAGCCATGTATACGTGCACAGCGCTTTATTAGAGGGCTTTGGTTTGGTAATTGTGGAAGCCATGGGTTGCGGATTGCCTGTTGTTGCTACCAACGGAGGCGGCAATGCAGAGATAATTAAGAACGGCCACGATGGCTATGTTATAGAAAACCGAAACGCTGAGGAGTTTGCCGAAAAAGTAATTTACCTGGAGGAGCATCCGGATATTTATGCGGAGTTTTGTTCCAATAGTTATGAATCGAGCAAAGTTTATACTCTCAAAAAATTCAGCGATAATATTTACAAGTACTACCAGGAAATTTTAGCATAATGGCATTGTTTATTTTAGAAAGGATAGAAGGCACCAAAGCAAAATTCACTTACCTGACAAGTGAATTTGACCGGCAGGCGTATATTTTAAATCAGGAGCATTCGTTTGTTTTTACTTCTACCCGGCCGGTCGTAAAAAAGACCAGTGGCGAATTTCATTTCACTGAAATAGTTCATTCATTAAAGGAAGTAATTCAATCTTCACAAAACGACTACGCAGGTTTTCAGTTTGAAAACGGAGTAGACGATTTTAAAGTAACTGCCAGTTCGGCAAGGTTTACCCGGGCACGTATCTATTACATTGTTCAGGATGAAAAGATCATTTTTTCCAACTCATTAAAGGAGTTGACCCCTTTTTCCGAAAGAAAAATGAATGCGCCAGCGGCCTTCTCCATTTTAAAATATGGCGAAACGCCAGAGTACGTAAATTTTATCTCGGATATTTTTTCCATCCCCGCTTCAAGCTACTTAACGCTCGATAAAAATAAATTCAATGCTATTCTTAGTTCGGGCATTATTGACCTTGAAAACTTTGTAAATTTTTTCCAAATTTCGTTTCAAGGGGATGGTGGCAATATCCCCAATACTGCCCGTAAATTGGATTCGCTGTTTTCACTGTTGGGCAGTACACCGGTTATTGTTCCGATAAGTGGTGGTGTTGATTCGACAGTTATTAACCACCTTATCAATAAGCACAGCAGCAATGCTTATCCTGGGTTTTTCTTACAATTTGGCCCACAGGATACGGAGGTTGAATTTGCCAAAAAAGCAGCCAAAGATACAAAGGCCGAATTGGAGATATGCCAGATGAATCCTTCCGATTTCCAGGCGGCATTCGAATTTCAGATTGATAAGCTCAATCAGCCCCTGGGCGAATCCTCGGCCATTGCCATGGCACATTTTTTTAGAAGCACCAGTATCTCCGACAGGTTTGTAATTGACGGCACCCTGGCCGATGGAACCTATGGGTCAACGAATTACAATAAGGATCTTTGGACAAATCAGAGAGAAAAATCTCTTTTTGAGCAAAGGGCCGCTGAATATGTTTTGGCCTTTATTCAAAGTAACAATCTAAAAAGCCTTGACCGGTTCTTTCCGCGCGATAGTTTGCAAAAGGATGTTTACGTGCGGTTCCTGCATCAATATTTAGGCCCCTTTGCCAATACCTGGTTCGCCAAAGCCGCATCTTACACCGACAAGATGGGCCCTTATTGGAGTTTATACTATGATATGATCGCCCCCGTATCGAAGAACGACGATTGGGCCAAGTACACCATTTTTAAAATGGTAAACTACGCCTGTAAAAATAATACCGCTAAACCCTTTGATTTGTCGCGTCCGAAGAATAATGCATTTTATCCTTTTACATGGAAAGAAGTCCTTGAGGATCAGGCCCATTATTCGTGGAAAGAAAAGACCACCGACAACATAGTAAAATACCCGCTTCAAAAAATACTGGAGAACTACCTAGGTAAGGACTTTATCTATAGAAAAAAGATGGGGCTTAATTCCTCGTTTGAAGACTGGATATCAACCGCTTCGAATAAAAACTACCTGGTTGCTTTGCTTGAAAGGCCAGGGGGCATTACTGACTTTATGATAGGCGCTAAAAAGAAACGATTGATTGCCATTTATAAAAGCGGGAAAATTCATCCAAATCTTTCGCGGCTTGTTATAAACCTGGCCATACAACAGGCATGGATAGAAAAGCATGGAATCCTACTATAAGTTAATAATTTTGTAAAACACCGGATAGTGACAGGCGTTGTGTATTTTTAAGGAAATCCCTCCCCTTTAAAAATAAGCGCCACAAAATATTGTTGGATGAGTTTCGGAACTAAAGTTTTTTCAAAAATTAACCGTGTTGCTGCCGAGCAAATAGGGCAATCGTTCCTATCCGGCTTAATTGCCAGGGGGATAAAAGGAAATTACATCCTGATGTATCATGGTATAACTGCCGATGGCAATACCCTCTTCAACAAAAGGCATATTTCTTATCAATGTCTCGAAAAGCAGATACAGTTCATTAAAAAGCACTTTTCGGTAATAAGCCTGCAGGATTTTTTCGAGGAAAAATTTGACAATACCAGGCCCAACTTTGCAATCACCTTCGACGATGGCTATGTAAATAATTTCATTTATGCCAAACCAATTCTTGAAAAATATAAATGCCCCGCCAGTTTTTTCATCACCGCGCTAAACGAAGCCGGGGATAATATTTTATGGGGCGACATGCTAAACATTGCATCGGTGTTCACTGATGAAAATCTTAGCATTGATGGTGAAAAATTTGAGAAAAAAAACAGTATTTACTACTCTGTCGAAACCGGCAAATCAATTTATGACCTGGTCCGTTTTGAACGCACCGGCTACGATTACAAGGTAAAAATAAAAGAGGCCCTGCGCCAACATTTGAATTTTGAAAATAATCCTGCATTAAGAGAATACTGGCAATTGATGAGCGATAAGCACATCATTGAAACTTCAAAGTCAGAGTATATCAAAATTGGTTGTCACGGCTACTATCACAACAATTTGGGTTCAATACCGCATGAACAAGCGGTTATGGAGTTGGCAAATGGGAAAAAATATCTGGAAGGATTGATACAGAAAAAAGTTGACCAGTTAGCGTTTCCTGACGGCTCCTATACGCTTGAACTTTCGGAGGCAGCCTACAATATGGGGTTTAGCCTACAATTAGCAGCCGATAAATTCCTTTTTGACAAGGATGATCATGAATTGCACATAAAAAAAAGGCACGGGATTTACGCCGTTGACTCCTGCCTCAATCAACTGTTTACCGCATTAAAGGAATAGCACCTCAAATTTTTATCGCCCTGATTTACTCCTTCGCAAAAAATAAAACATCTTTACGGCCGTTGCCCGATACTTTAAATCCCCAAATAGAGAACCCTTGTTTTAGCGTATGTGTGGAATTACAGGAATAATATCTAAAAATAAAGTTGAGCAGACCTTGCTTAAAGCAATGACTGACTCCATGACCCATCGCGGGCCGGACGAGGATGGCTTTTACCTGCACGAAAATATCGGGCTGGGGATGAGAAGGCTTAGCATCATCGATGTTTCAAACGGACACCAGCCTTTTTACAACGAAGACAAATCAATTATAGTGGTTGCTAATGGCGAGATCTATAATCACCAGGAGATACGCCAGGAATTAAGAGCCAAAGGCCATCACATCGAAACAAACTCTGACATTGAGATCATACCGCATTTGTATGAAGAAGAAGGAAGTGCTTTTATTGAAAGGCTTGAAGGTATGTTCGGCATTGCGCTATTGGATCTGAAGAAGAAAAAACTTTTCCTGCTTCGCGACAGGATGGGAGTTAAACCTTTGTTTTACTCGCTTACAGAAAAGAATTTCGTTTTTTCTTCCGATATCAATTCCATCTTAAAGTCCGGTGCGGTTGCAGTAAAAGGCAATCCGAGAGCCGTTTATAGTTATTTTAATTATCGCTTTGGAGCAGCTGGTAACGATACTTTTTTCGAGAACGTGTACACCATGTTCCCTTCGGAGATAGTTGAGTTTGACTGCACTAATTTTCAGTATACAACCCGCTTATACACGGATTATTTTTCTTTAAATACCACTACCCATACCTTAAGCGAGGAAGAAACCATACTGGAGGCAGAACGGCTTTTAACGGCCTCTGTAAAAAAAAGATTGATGAGCGATGTACCACTTGGCACCTTGCTAAGTTCAGGTATTGATTCCACCATGATCACTACTATCGCCTCCCGGATAAGCAATTCCCCCGTTGAATCATTTACCGTGGGTTACGATGGTGGTAAAGTGAACGAAATAGCCGGTGCTGAAGAAACCTGTAAGTATCTGGGCATTAAAAATAATTCCATCACCATTACGCAAGACCAGTTTACTAAAAGTGTAGAAGATGCTGTGCATTATAGCGAAGCCCCTATTACACATCCCAACTCAGTATCGGTTTATCATATTACCAACTTTGCCAGGAGTAAGGGATTTAAAGTGCTGCTAAGCGGAGAAGGTTCGGATGAAATTTTTGGCGGATATTTTCGCAGCGTTAATCTTTATAACGCTTTGCAAAAATGGGCTCCCTTGCCTGAGTTTGTTGTGCAGCTTTTGCAGATGATAAAGCCGGAGAGCCTTAACCTGCAAATGATATTACTGCTCAGAAACCGTAAGTATTACGAGTTTGTTTGCCGGTACTTTAGGGTAACAGAGATAAATGTTTTAAAGGACCTGAATCTTTATGGCCGGTTTGAGTTGCCTTTTGTTCGAAAAATTGCAGATCAACTGGACGACAAAAAAATAATTGAAAGTATTTTGCAAATGGAGCAACGTACCTATTTGCAGGAGCTTTTGTTGCGCCAGGATAAAATGAGTATGATGTCCAGTATTGAGGTTCGTGTTCCTTTAGTAGAAGACCCTGAACTGGTTCGGTTTGTCAACTCAATCCCAGCTTCTCTGAAGATAATGCCGGGATACAACAAATACATCCTTAGAAAGGTGGCCGAAAAGTATCTGCCTAAGGATATATGCTATCGTCCCAAAATTGGATTCAGCTCGCCTATTACATACTGGCTTAGAAAAGGTGGTGTGTTTAATGAGTTTACCCGTGATACGATACAAGGTTCTGAATTTACTGCAACTCAAAAGGCGGCTATGTTCAAGCTGATTGACGACCATGTTTCTGAAGCCGCTGACAACAATGAATTGATATGGAAAATTATCAATTACATTACATGGAAAAAGCTGTATAAAGTATAACTTGCTTTTAGCTTAAAAATGCGCATTCTTTATATCGGCACCCCTTACTCCATTCACGATGTGAAGTGGGCTACTTTTTTTAGCGCACAGAAAGAGTATGAAATTTTCTTTGCCTGTGAAAAAGAAAATATCCCCGCAGGAAAAACCGAGAAGGACGTAAAAGAATATTACCGGCAATTAAACATTACCTACTTAGGAAGCATTCATTCATTTTCTGTTTCACATTTAGCTGCAACTTTCCGTTCCATCTTTAAATTGAAGGGTCTCGTGCGCGAAAACAAGATTGACCTGGTGCATATACTCTTTGCCGCACCTTTTGCGCTTTGGGGGCCATCCCTTCCTTGCAAGTACATGATAACTACCCGTGGCTCTGATATTTTAATTGTCATTCCCGGTTTGAAAAATCAAAGGGGGATTAAGGGCCAATACTTCAATTTGTTATTCAAGCGGTTTAAAAACAGTTTTAATAATGCAGTTGCGTTAACGGGGACTTCTTTAAGACAGGTTGAGCGCACAAAGGAATTGCTGGGACTTAAACCTGAACCCATTGTTATAAGAACAGGGGTTGATGTTGACTCAATAAGCGCAACAAGCAACACCGACTTGCTGGATTTAAAACTGAAGGGTCAAAAATTCATCTTTTCACCGCGATATATGAAACCGGTCTATAACATAGGTTTGCAAATTGAAGCAATCAATAAATTAGACAAAAATATACTTGGTAACTATTGGTTTGTTTTTGTAAGGGGCGACAACTATGATAAAAATTATTTTGATGGAATCCTTCAACAACTTGAAGCGCTAAAAGCCAGGGGATTAAAGTACCTGGTGGTAAATAGCATGAGCCAACAGGAAATTGCCCAGTATTATAAATATGCCTCACTAACGATAATGACTCCATTAAGCGATGGAACGCCCAATACTGCTCTTGAAGCAATGGCTGCCAAATGCCCCTTGATTGTTCCAAATTTGCCCTATGATGAAGTGCTTTTTGACGAAACATGCATGAAGCTAAAAAGTTATGACGCCACGGAATTAGCGGAGAAAATTACCGGGGCTATGACAAATTATCCGTCTGCAATGATTGACAAAGCTTTTGATGCAGTAAATAAATTTGGAAACAGGAAAACTGAAATGGAGAAGTTGCAGAATATTTATTTAACGGTGGAGTCCATTAAAGCGCATCATGGTCGTAAGGTCTGATATCCCAAAGTTTAGGATCATTGTAAAGCTGCATGTTCTGCGTTGATGAGAATAAAATAAAAGACGATTTCTGAGTTAAGGGCCCTCTTTTAAAGGGGTTTTTTATAAATCCATTGTTCTTTAATATTTGGGCAAACACTCCATTGTGCTGGCAAAAAGATATAATCCCTTTCATTTCCTTTCGTTGCCTCAACTCATTTTTCAGGTAATTAAAAAGTGCAATTTCCGTATCTTTTGTTTTTGCATAAAAATCAAACAGAAAAATTTTGCCCTCAGAGAAATAGTAGCACATATACCCTGTATAAACACCATTGTTTTTTACTGCCTTCAGGAAATATTGATATTTGGGATTTGAAATCCTCCATTTATAATTTACAATTTTCTTTATGGCGTGTACAGGACTTGCAGCATTACTTGATTCAATAAGCGATTCAATTTCTTCCGCATTTTGGATGTCTACGAGTTCAACGGGTTCCCGCGCACCGGATATGAACAAAAATTGCCTGGGATAAAAGTAATTGACAACATCGGCAATGTTTTGCCAGCCAAATTTTAAAAAACCCGGGGTGCTTTGATCTCCTCCAAACGCAGTTAAAAAAAACTTGTCCTGCTCCTTCAGGTAGTTATAACAGTGATTAGCTAATAGCTGAAAGAGCCCTTTGCGCCTGTGCCTGGAATGCGTCATCAGGTCGCAGGTCTGGTAAATTATTTGCTTTTGCCCATTCAGTGAAAAAACCTGGGGAATGCTCCCGTAATAACTGGCTACTTCATTATCCGCAGTTAGCGCAACAAAACCTATTAAATCACCAGCCGGATTTTTCGAAAACTTCCAATCAAAATAAGCGGCATTTACTTCCGCACCAAAGCAATCCTTCATCAAAGGGATCAGCAGCTCAAACTCCCCCGGTTCTAACTTTTTAATTTGGTACTCAGGCATTGTAATTAAATAGTTTTTTGACTTTTTGCTGAACCAGGTTGGCCCTCATTCCCATTAAAAAAACATTTTCATTGATCATGTTAATCCGGTTTATTAACAAAAGCGAATCCGATTGGTAATCCTGCCTCTCATTAATTTTGTCATTCACCAGTAAAGCATATTTATATCCTGCCTTTTCCATCAGCGGCAAGTGATTTTCCTTAAACTGTCCGTTGGGAAATGCAAAGGCGTCAATTTCAGTACTAAGCCGCTCGCTTAAAATACGCCTGGAATCTAGAAACTCTTTATTCAGTTCTACTTCGCCCTGAATAACGGAAAGTACATCATGAGTGTATGAGTGGCTGCCTATTTCAACCCCATTTTTAAGGCATTCTGCCGCATCGTTCCAGTCCATCATCCTTGCTTTGCCCGGAACATCAAACCTGCTCTCAAGGTCAACTAAAAACTCATCACGCGTTTGGTGATTGCACAACAGAAGCTGCTTGTAAATGAAAAAGTATAGCTGCATCAAATTTTTAAATGACTTTGTTTCAAGTACTTTGCCTTTTAAACTTAGTTCCGGGTTTAAGTTTTTATCTAAAAAATGATTGAAGATGAAACCAAGGCGTTGAGTCCAAATAACTTTATTGGAAGTCAAACAGTCAATTACGAGGTTATGATTAGCTGTTACTTTATATTTCCGGAGAACGGGTAAAGCGTATTCCATAAAATCGTAGTAACCATCGTCAAAACTGAGTATCAGCAGGGGCCTGGTGGAAGTTTTAATGTCGGGCAACTGGTGGAAATTAACCAATTGGTACTTTTGCACCAACTGCTTAACAAGTTGCTCAAACCTATGCGGGTGAATGGGAGTCCAAAAAAAATCTTTATCCGTAGATATCCGGTGAAGCGATAAAACGGTTAAGGGTTTTAACCCGCTCGTGTTTTTCAAACCAAAGTTTTTTGCAACATACTATCTCAAACAACCGGGCTGTATACAAAGGTAAAAGCTAAATTTCTACCAAGTCATTTATTTCTTTGCAATCTTAGCGCCCATTATAATTCATCTCGTAAGGCAAATTTAAAAAAAAGCGGAATGCTCAGGGTTTTGATATTGGCATATGATTTTTACCCTTTGCCTTCCATTGCAGCTCAAAGGCCTTATAGCTGGTACAAGTATTTGCCAAAGTGGAAGGCACGGGTTACAGTAATTACAAGGCAGTGGCCAAAAGAAATAAATGACCCTGCCGATTATTTGAGAGATTCGGAGATTGATACTACAGTTATAGAGTCATCGGATAAGGTCAATTATATTTACAGCACTCCCTATAAATCCAGCCTTAGCGATAGGCTAATTTTAAGGTTTGGGATAAACAGGTTCGCGTTATTCCGAAAGTTTATAAGTTTTATCACAAGCATTTTTCAATTTCTCTTTTTCAGCGTTGATAGTAAATCGGGTATCTATTACGAGGCGGAGAAATACCTGGAATCAAACAAGGTGGACTATATCATAGCTACCGGTGAACCGCTTATTTTGTTCAGATACGCACATTTGCTTTCAAAAAAATATGAAATCCCGTGGGCGCCTGATTACAGGGACGCTTTTACAAATTACCAGGGCGGTAAATTTAAGAGACCTTTTCTCCAGAAGGTGCTTCAACGGGTATATATCTTCTTTGAAAAGAAATACGTTACCGGCAGCAGATTTATAATTACTGCAGCCCCCGGTTACGCAAAAATAATTGCCCGGGCGTTTCCTGACAAAGCCATACATGTGGTTTACAATGGCTACGATATTGCGGACGAAGAAGGCCTTCGGAAAAT
>JAQBNQ010000166.1 GCA_028288545.1 Bacteroidota bacterium | reverse complement strand
GCTTTACTACCAACGCAGAGTTATTGAGGATAAGAAAAATAAAATGAGTGCTTTAAATGCAATAAGAAATAAACTGATCTTGCGAATATTCGCTTGTGTCAATCAAAACAGACCATACGAAAAAAATTATTCTAGATCAGTTGCATAGCTCATAGAAATCCAAAAGCGAAAGGCGGATAAAATGTCAAGGGCGAAGCACCGCTGAAAAACAAAACAAAGTGCTTCGCTTGTATACCCTTGACCTTTTATTCCGCCGGTCGGTAACTTTGCCGGATGCGGTGAAATGGGAATCAAATAAGAAGCGGGAAAAAGCAGGTGTGTTATGAGGAACGAATTTCACTCCTGCTTGTGCAGCCGCGAGGCTGGCGGCGTAAGAATGAAGCCGCCTGCCGCAGCTGCCTAGCAGTTACCCGGTTATGATCTTTGTAAGTTTGCGAGATATTGATTGTATACACCTTCTGCCATATCGAAAAGCAGCTTTACCCGCTTTGCTAATAGTTCAATCGATTCCTTTTCAGGATCAAACGCATTCTTATACCTTGATTGTGAATAGGAACTTTGTAATAAGGAAAAGATTTGCGTTCCTTCGGGTGTGCCTAACTCAAATACATTCTTAAACGCATCCGTAAACAATAAAGTCAGCCGCAAAAGCCTCGACAAATTATGGATTTGTACCCGGTAACCTAAAACCACCTGGATAACCGCTTTTAAAACACTTTCCACTGACTGGTGCAAAAGAAAAGCGGCCAGTTTATAATTGTTGTCGGCCGCATAGCGTTCTGCACCTTTCAAAAATTCCTTTCCCTGTACTCCCCATCGCTGCCAGTGAAATTCTGCCCGACAGTGCAACAGGTCTTGACCGATCGCTTTAACCTCCGGCAGTTCCAGTTCAGGCGCCTGGTAAATTATTTTACCTTTTGAGATCGCCGTATTCCAAAACCGCTGGCCACTATTGATCCCTGCTATGGCGCTGCCAGCTTTATGCGCGATGGCATAAACATTAGCCAAATACCTGCAATTGTCTTCCACCTTATTGCTGATCTCATGCTCCGGTGTTTTCTCACCATCATCGATCAATACCAGCAGGTAGTAAGTAAACGGATCATCGTGTTTACCAAGATAAACGATCAGGCTGACCAATGGCATGCGCTCCACGATTAACTTTTTTATCTCTTTTAACCCCAATTCCGCTGCAGCTGTTAATTCGGGATTTAGCTCTCTTAACAGTCCCGATTCATCCAATTTTAGCTCATCCGGCTGATCTGCGAACTTCACATTCCCCCATGCTTTATGGGTAATGGTATTTTCTGTATCGCGCTGATGAACGATCCAGGCAGCAGAATACAATCGTAACATATTTTCATACAGCGTAATGATCTGACCGGCTGCCAGGCTTTCATCCGCTGCATGGTTATATAAGGCTACATGCAACCATTCACGCAGCTGATCCCGGTACTCCTGAGGCTTGAGTTTTTTGAAACATTGACCAATTACCTCATAAGGATTGAGCGATTCCTTGTCCGAAAGATTTTTGGGCCAATAGACCCATTCGCGCCGTTCATTTTCCAATTGCTCATGCTTAGTGGCTACGTCCGTGCGCCAGGTATTCTTATAGTCCAGCCACAACAGGTGCAGTGCCTCCACCAGTTTTACATTCAGGTCATAAATAAACAATAATGTTCCGGGGCCGTGCCGCTTGTCTTTATAGTGTTCATTATTGACGACATAATACCGCCAGCGTTTCAAATCATCTCGCTGATTTTCCGGCCAACCGGCACTAAAAAAATCTTCAATAACCATCAAAGGATATTGCACTTCTTTGAAGTACAGGTTTTTCGGGTATTGATCCCAGGGAGCCACTTTGTCGTAATACATGATCGAACAATTAAACCGGCCTGCATTAACCGGCATAACAAAGTAAAATCACTAATTTGCCGTACCGAACCATACCCAGTTGTACTTTACAATAAACCGCATGTTTTGTACATTTACATTTTAACAATACATTTGACCTATGGCAGACACTACCTTACACATTGGAAGAAAGATTAGCAGAATCCGCGAATTACGCGGCATGAAACAGGAAGCCTTAGCTGCTGAACTCGGAATCAGCCAGCAAGCTGTATCAAAGATTGAGCTCAGCGAAAAAATTGAAGATGAGGTATTGGAAAAGATAGCTAATGCTTTGGGTGTAACTTCTGAAGGCATCAAAAAATTCAACGAAGAAGCGGTATTTAATATAATAGGAAACAACTACCACGATAGTTCAAGTTCCGTTCAATATCAATGTACTTTTAACCCAATTGATAAATTAATAGAAGTTTACGAAGAGAATAAGAAGCTTTATGAACAGCTATTGAAAAGTGAGCGTGAGAAAGTGGAAATGCTAAAAAGCAGGGATAAATAAACACTCACTCTAAAATTTTATATATGAGGAATGCCGGACAGCATTCCTTTTTTGTTTAAAAAAATAAAACCCCCTTACACTCGCTGTTTGGGGGTTTTTACCTAAACCTTATCACATTGCGCTTTGGGAAGCGCTTTGTTTGATAAAAATAATATTTTTTTGAATGTTATATAAATCTATTTGTCATCAGTTCGATCATAAGCTTCATCCATCGCAATAGACATTTTTTTCTTTGCATGTTGCTGCAAATTAAGCCATGCCCTTTCATAATGCATTGATTGCCTGACGTCCGCGTTATACCTGTATACCCCGATAGCTCTATAACCAGTTATAAAGATATAAGTAGCCACCAAAAAGCAAAGCCCCCAGGGGATAAGCCTGCCAAATACAATTTTGTAATACTGGCCCTGGTTGGTTT
>JAQBNQ010000123.1 GCA_028288545.1 Bacteroidota bacterium | reverse complement strand
GCCCTTATCATCTGTAACCTTCCCGCTTACCGGTACGTTAACAACCGGCTTTTGAACCACAGGCTTTGGCTTCTCTTTCTGGATAATGAGTACCTTATTGTCATGAACCTGGTAGGTAAGGTCAGTTTTTTTAAGCAACAGGTTCAATAGGTCGGCAACGGTGATCTTCTCTTTTGTTAATGTAAAGTTATTATATGGATTTAGTAGTCTTTCATTGTAAACAAAAATGAAACCACTTTTTTGTTCAACCTGGGTAAGGGCTGTTTTCAGGCTTGCGTTTTCAAGTGTTACTGAAATACGGGTGTCGGTAATGGTTTGGCCGCTGATAGTTTCGGCAAACAATAAAGTGGTGAAAGTAATCATGACGAAACTGAGCAATGACACTCTTGCCAGCCTATGTATGGTCAACAATTTGTTAAGGAAATTTATATTCATATTATAAGGGGTTATTAAATGCTAATGATCTTTATTGATGAAGGCTCATTTTGTTGCGGGTGAAATCGTTACCTGGTTTGCATGGATCTTGTATTTGATATTGCCTGTTTTTGCGAGATCATTTAATACATCACTTAAGCGGTCATCAGCATTAAAACCGGCATTAAACCTGATGCTTCTGAGTTCATCTGTTTTGAAAATAACGGTTACGTTATACCTGCGTTGCAACTCACTGGTAATCACTTCCAGTTCTTCATTATGAAACCTGAATTTTCCGGCTATCCAGCCGGTCATATTTGCCGCCGTCACGTTTGTTTTATCGATTCGGCCAGTTTCTTTATTAAATTCGGCCTGCTGATCGGGCAGCAGGAACAATGGCGCGGCTCCTGTTTTACTTACCGCTACCTTTCCTCTCAAAACTGTTACCGTGATCCTTTTCATTTCAGTGGCGGCCCTGATATTGAACAATGTTCCCAGTACCTGCGTTTTTAAGTTCCCGGTTAATACAACAAAAGGTTTAAGCTCATTATGGGCAACATCAAAATAAGCTTCCCCATCAGTGAGCTGCACCGTGCGGTTATCTTTCCCAAATGAAGGCAAATAGGCAAGTGTGCTTCCTGCATTAAGCCACACTTTTGAACCATCGGGCAGATCCACTTTGATCACTTTCCCCTCGGACGCCTTTATCTTAACCCAAGCCTCGGGTTTATTGCCATTAAAAACTCCATGGTTCAACAACGTAATGCTAAGCGCAAAAAGCAGTATAACCGCAGCCGCAATTCCGGCCAGTTTATATTTAAGTTGTCGCATCACTCCCTCCGGTTTATCAATATTCTTCCACATCTCCTGCTTAAGCTTTTTAAAATCGATGCTATCCGGTAGGCCACTTTCTTCCGATGCCTTTAAATTATACCATTGCTCAACCAAAGCCCGCTCTTTTTCAGTGCAGGTCCCGTTTAAATAGCGGGTCAGGATATCGTTACGATCCTCTCCCCTGTTGTTTGCATGGTTTGTATTCATGGCTCTTGTATGTATATGACAGTTTAGGAAAGCGCTGGTAGTAGAACTTTCTCAATTATTTTTATTTTTTATCGGGAACGGGGTGAAACAGATCAGCGAATGAACAAGAGCAGGATAAAAAGATAGGATATTTTGAGTTTCAATATCCTGATGGCATTATTGATTTGTTTTTTGACTGTCTTGTCTGAAATCTGAAGTTCAAGTGCTATTTCCTTATGGCTTAGGTGTTGTTTACGGCTGAGCTCAAACACTATTCGCATTTTATCGGGAAGATTGGCTATTTCACCTTCGATAATGTTCTCCAGTTCTTTTTCACGGAAACGCTCTTCTGTAACTAAATGATGTTCTTCAAAATAAAGGGAGAGCGAATCGATATAAGTACTGCGTACCTTTCTGCTATCAAATATGTTGAGGATCCGGTTTCGCAATGCCGTATATAAATAAGCTTTTAACGAATTGCGCAATTCTAATTCCTCACGGTTAACCCAAAGGTTGGCGAATAGTTCCTGGATAACATCTTTCGCTTCATCCTCATCTTTAAGCATTTTATAGGCGTGAACGTACATAGCCGCCCAATGCCTGTCATAAATTTCTTCAAAAGCCCCCTTTGTCCCATCTCTAATGAGCTTTATAAGTTCGGCATCTGTAGCTTGAGCAAATGTAGTCGCGTTAATATGTTTTTGCATCATGAGTCATGGAGAGACGTAATAGTGTTCTGAATTAAATATAAAGTTGTAAGTACCGTTAACCGGATAAAACGAGCAGACTCAACAACAATAACCGGGAAGGCTCCCAATAGCGAAAACGACAAACTTTCTTAAGCGAAAAGATTCAAAATTCAGATCCATGCAGACGTAAATAATTTATTTAATTATTGATCACACAGCAAAAATAACAGAATTGATTTAAAACTACTATTCAGATAGGATTAATAGTTATAATTATTCCAACTTTTCTTCTACGTTACAAGAAGAAATGGTTTAAAATAAACTTTAGCATCCAATTTCAATTAATAGAAAGCGCAAAAAAAGGTGGTAAAACCGAATTCTCTCATCCGTGTTTTAGTGTTAAATGATTAGATAATTTCGTTAAAATTTTGCAACAAACGGTGTTTCGTTCTATGCTTCATTCGGCAAACGAACGTGATAAATCATCGGCTGGAAGGTATAAATCAAATTTTTATACAGGATCCAGATTGTTATTGACTTGAAGTAAACGACGTAATCCATTGAGGATTTCCTTCCCCAGACTGGGCCTAATTCGAACCATATTTTAGAGCAAATGCGTGTTTTGAGTGAATTAGAATACTTTTAACGATCCCTAACTGAACAGAATTCGAACCAACTATCTAAGGCGTAGATTCCTCTACATACCTAATTGTGGGGTGAGTCAAAACAAAACTTAAAACGTGTAGATATAAATTCTTGAACTAACGCTTACCCAGGGCACGCGATTGAAGTTCAGTTACCTTAAAACCTAGTTCCTTCGCAAGAACTTTCAATTCTCTTTTGAGCGCTTGCTCGTGATCCGGCTCGTCCCTTGCAATCACAAGTTCTCCAACAATCTCCCCGGTAGCAACCTTGAAAACCTCGTAAAGTATAAAATGTCCGGTAATTTGTGTTTTCAGGCTGTTCATCTGTTGCGTATTAATTGCAAGTTATAACTCATTTTTTAATGTTTAATCCAATCTTGATAAACAGAATAAAATGGTCGTCTATAAAACAGGCTAACGCCCCAGTAACATATCCGACAATAAAAAGACCCGGTCTAAAATAACAACGGCTACACCAACAATAATCACTGCCATGATTTCTATGGTCAGCCTTCTGACTACTTTTTTGTCTTTAATTGTTTTCCATACGATGGGAAGATTAATAACTGCGCTTGCCAATGATGAAACAATGGTAACACTACCGGCCAGGGAGGCCGTGATTTCTCCATGCATAGCCATAGTGGCGGCAGCGGCAGTTGTACTGGCGCTTGAGGCAAGCCCGCCAAACAAGCCGGTAGCCAGCAGGCCATAACTACCAAACAAACGTGTTAACAATGTGCCGCCAACTTGTATCAGGATAAATAACAGGCCGAAGCTTAAAACCTTCTTTACAGATATGGGGGAATCGAGTTTCAATGTTCCGGTTGGTTCTGCCGCTTTACCTTCAGTTACCTTGTCCCTGAAAATAAACAAGGTGGCAATTAAGGTCATGGCTACTAAAGGCATAAGTGTACCCGTTATAGAAGCAGGTGAAAATATTGTAGCTATCAGCAGGTTTCTGCCAAACATGGCAATTGTAGTTAACAGGCAAAGCGTGGTCATTTTTGATGTGAGCCCGGAAGACTCAGCCCGGCTACTTACCTCAGCTACAGTGGCACTGCTGTTTACTAAACCGCCAAAAATAGCACCGAGGTAAAGTCCCCCGGTGCTGAAAATTCTTAAAAACACATAGTTAACAAAACCAATGCCCGCGATAGCAATGATACTTACCCAGGCATCGCTGGGGTTAAACAAGTCCCAGCGGTCAACGTACCTGTCGGGCATAATGGGATATATTACAAAACCGATCAAACCCAATAATATGGCACTCCGGATCTCTGATAATTGTAAGCCTCCGGCAAACCTGTTCAATTCACTTTTAAGCGCCAACAGCATGGTCATGACAATAGCGCCGGCCACCGGCGTAAAAATATGACCGAGTCCAACCAATACGCCAAGTATGTAATTGACGATAAGGGCGGCCGAAGTAGTAATTTCCAACGTTTTACTCGTCATTAGGCTGCGGGTATTGGTAGCGATGATCAGCAGGAAAACGCCTATCATTGATCCGAGGATCATATTGTTTCCAATTACCGCCGACAACATTCCCAGCAGGCAAATAATGGAAAACGTGCGTATACCCGCCTCTTTGTGCGACCACTTACGTTCCATACCTATGAGCATGCCAATACAAATGGCAACTGCCATTTTGAGCGCTATCGGCCCGGCCGGTGTATGTAAAAATTCATGATCCATCGTTTACGGTATTTTTACAGGATAACGGTTATTTAACCGCTATCCCTTCTTCTATCTCATCTGTTGCAGAGGCAATTACTTCGTCGCCGTTGTTTAATTCTCCAACTACTTCTATCTTGTTTTTGTTTTCGATACCGGTAGATACGTCAACACGCACAGTTTTTCCTTCGCGAACAGCAATCACGAATTTTCTTTCGGTAGAGGTTACTACTGCGGATTTAGGAACAATTAGTGCTTTTGCATTTCCTTTGGCTTTAAGTATAACATCTGCATACATTCCTGGTGACAGAACTCCGCTTTTGTTTGGAACATCCAGTTCAATCCGCTCTGTTCGGTATTGAATGTTTACGTTGCCTGCCTTCCTGCTCACGGTTGCCGTCATCTTTTTGCCTGGCATGGCCGAAAGGTAAAAGCTAACCGAATCCTGTTTTTGAAGCGTAGCTGCAATACCTTCGGGTATATCAACCTGTAACCGTAAATGGTCAACTTCTTTAAGCTCGAGCATAGGCTTGTCCTTGGCCTCTGCGCTAACTAATGCGCCGGGGTGCGTATTGCGTTCTGTAATTATTCCGTTAAACGGAGCTGTTACGCGCAGGTAATTGTTCATGGCCTGCTGCATTTGCCAGTTAGCTTTTTCAGCATTGCTTAACGCACTGTCTGATTCCATTTTGGCCTTTGCGGTTGCAAGGTCCATTGGCGAAATAGCGCCCGCAGTGCGTGAAGCTATTTTTAAACGCAGATAATTTTCTTTGTTCAATTCAAAATCCGATTTAGCGCGTGCGTATTTTTCCTTCGCCTGTAGTAAAGCCTGTTGTGTTTCCGGCGCATCAAGTGTCATCAGTAATTGGCCTTTGCCAACTTTACTGCCGATATCAACCAATACATTTTTTACATAGCTATTTACTTTTGGAAATATGCTCACCTCCTGGTAAGCTGAAAGTTGGGCAGGTAATTTTACCGTTTGTTCCATACCTGCCTGAACTACTTTTGCCAGCGCATAATGCGGAATGTTGGCTTCGGTCTTCTTTTCTGAAGCCTTATTTTCTGTGCAGCTCCAAAGCATAGTAGTAGCGGCACTTAACAATATGATATGTTTTAAATTCATTGTTTTTAGTATAAAGGTGTTAGGATATTAATTCCATTTGTTTTTCGGGTTCAGCTTCTGTTTCAGCCAATAGGGAAACATCTTTGTAAGATGCTTTTTGTTGTACCCAGCCGTAAACCAGGGGCACTATATAAAGTGCTGCTATTGTTGAGGCTATTAATCCGCCAATTACGGCGCGGCCAAGCGGGGCCGACTGATCACCAGATTCGCCCAGACCACTCGCCATAGGTATCATACCTGCAATCATGGCCAAACTTGTCATTAATATTGGTCTTAACCGGATACTGGCTGCAACAGAAGCTACCTTGAACGGATCGCGGTATTCCAGCCTTAAAGTTTCTGCATTGGTAACGATCAGGATTGCGTTAGCTACCGATACACCAACCGACATGATAATACCCATGTAAGATTGCAGGTTCAGTGTTGAGCCGGTTAGCAATAACATGGCTATTGAACCTAATAGTACAGCCGGTGCCGTGGAAAGGATGGTAACTGCCAAACCAAAGGATTGATAATTTGCAGTGAGCAACAACAGGATAACTACAATAGCCGCTAAAAGGCCGTTTTGCAAAGAGCCCAGCGTTTCGGTCAACAATGAAGACATGCCCCTTACCTCGGCTTATCTTAAATAGCCTAATAAAGTGACCACGTTCGCCAAAGCAAAGTGCCCCCTCTTCGCCACGTGAAAGTGACCCCTCAAAAGAGAATGAAGTAATGTACTGATAGGTTTCTGCGGATAAGGTTTTTGTTTAGCTTTTTAGATAAACAAAACCAGCGAATACATGTCCAATAAACCGATCAAGATGAATAGATTACGACAGATCATCCGCCTGTACTGCCAGGGTACAGGGATCAAAACGATCCATGGGATGGTAGGGATCCCCTAACTGGGCGGAATTCGAACCACCTTTTAGACCAAATGCGCGTTTTGAACGAGATGGAGCACTATTAGCAAACCCTGACTGTGCGGAATTCGAACCATTTATAAAAGTGGTTCGATTCCCCTATGGACTTGTGACCCTTCAAGATGGAATGCCCGCGCCGGAAAAGGCATTGGGACAAAAGAGGACATCAGGGCGCTGAACAGCTACTTAGAAACCCTGCAAACTAAGGTAAAAGCAGCGCATCAAACCTTAGTTGATGCAGGAAAAATCATCACAGCCGAAAGTTTAAGAGATCAATTCACGGGCAAAGAAGAAAAAAGTCGATACCTGGTGGAAATATTTAACCAGCACAATCAAGATATCGAAGCATTAATTGGCAACGGCTTTGAAGTATAATGGAAGCAGAATTTGGCCGAAATGATATCCTGAAAGATTAAATTAAAAAAGTGAACAGAAAGATCTTCGTAAACCTTTGCAATTCCCTCTTTATTTTTTGTGATTATTTTTCAATACGATGAATGGCAAATGGGTATTCCAATCCGGCTTTACATCACGATCATTAATGAAACCCATAGAAAAGTTACCCAGTATGATATCCGGCAGGCCATCACCATTATAATCCTTAACGTCCATACAGATCCAGCGCCCAAGTTTATAAATTGGTAGATTATGCGGGATAAAATGCATTGGTTGGTCTTGCTCAAAGTAAGTAAAACCTTCGGCAGGGTTTCTTTTAAGGTTAGAAAAGAAGGCGATCAGGGCTATACCGGGTTTGCCATCTCCATTAAAATCGGCAGCAACTGCTTTAGTGGCACCGTTTACGGGGTAAAACCAGGCTTGTTTAAATTTAAAATCCCCCTGGTTCAGGAAAATATAAACACCGTGGTAGGGTTTTAATATTTTTGAATAGTCGCTGTTGTCCCCACTGGTATATAACATATCCAATTGGCCATCGTGATTAAAATCAACTAACTGAAAACTGCTTGAGCCATAAACCGGCGGAAACCTCAGTACATTCTTGGTTATAAACCCACCTTTATGGTCATTGAGAAACAACCATACGCCTTCTTCTGCTTGTGCAAATAAACAGGCTATGTCAGGCCAGCCGTCACGGTTAAAATCAACGGTAATTGCGTGTTCGGCACCGGCCATACTGCTGATAGTGTGTTTCTCAAACTTACCGTCCGGTATTTGTTTGTACCAGTATAACCCACCCAGGTTATGTCCAAAGCCGCAAACCACCCAGTCCTGAAGTCCATCCCTATCAAAATCCGACTGTACCGACTGAACTGGTCTCGGTAGTTGCCTTGCTATCTGAATATTATTTTGAACATTCAGCTTCTTTAAAGGAATCTGGCTCACAAAACCATTCAACACGTCAATAGCATCCATCGAACCGATAAAAGTGAATGTACCCCGCTCCTCTCCATTGCTTTCTTTTTGAAAGTTCACATCTACGGCCGGGGATGCAAACCTGACAGATGATTGTAGCTTCAATTGATCTGACCATTGAAAAACGCTGCTATTCATCCGGTCACTCGTATAAATCCTGTTCCCTATCGGATCAAATGCTACCATAGTTGTGGATGCCAAAGGAACCTCATGAGCAGGTTTAAGCACGCTGAAATTTGCCCAGTCTTTTAAAGGTAATACAGGCGCTTTGGCAGGTTGAAGCTTTTTGGGAGCTGCGTGGCTATAATAGTCAACAATCTTTAGCCAATCATCATAAGATATTGCCGATTTTGCTGACGGATCGTTTACGTACTGGTCTTCGGTATAAACTTTTATTCCTAAGCGCTGGGCCATAGCAGGTAAAACACTCTTTTTCCATGTTTGCTGATCCAGCAGTCCGGCATCTGGATATTGGTGGCAACTTTTACAATACGTAAGGGACAAACCCTTTCCATTAGTCATCACAACCGGCTGTTGGGGACTTTTGCAATTAACAGAAAACACGCAGGCAATTATTAAAAGTGGGAACCCGGTAAAAATTAAGAAGTAAGATTTTTCAAATCGCATAACCGGCGGTTAAATTTAATGATGAAGTTAACGATAACATGGTTGAACAGTTACAAAAAAAGAGGCGACTTTACGCCGCCTCTCATATTTATGTTACTCCCTTATTATTAATAACCTGTGTTTTGTTTCAATGCAGACGATTTACCTGTCGATTCCAGATCTATTTGCGGTTGGGGTATCGGGTAAACCTCATTTTTGCCAATCGTAAAATGAGCACCAACTACATCTGATATGGTTTTGCCATCGTAACCAAAGTAAGCAGCCAATGACTGCTGTGCCGTGCCCCAGCGTACAATATCAAAAAACCTATGGCCTTCCATTGCCAGTTCCAGCTTCCGTTCAAAATAAATTGCTTTTAAAGCCACGTCTTTACCTGTAAAATAACCTCCCGGATATTGGTTTATCACGTATTTTGCAGCTGGTGTGGTAGTATACCCGCCCAGCGGGTTGGCAGGATCCTTATAAGTATATACAAAGCCGGCCGGTTTTGCCGCCCTTGCGCGTACCTGGTTTACGTATGACAGCCCCAAATCGCCGGTGCCCAATTGTGCTTTAGCTTCGGCAGCCATCAGCAATACATCAGCAAAACGGATAATATTAACCTGGTTTGCATTTCCCGGGGCCCAGGAATGCGCATCGGCCAAAGTACCTTTGCTTGCCTGGTAATAAACGTTCTTTTTAGGCGAATACGGGCCTGCAGAACTTTGCTCCCGGATCCAGTTTTGGCCCGGGTGATTTCCCCAATCAAGATAAGGAATGCCACGGCGGCCAACTGTCCAATCTAAACGGGGGTCAAGGTTTCCGGCATCCAGTGTAAATGCGGCGTTTGACGCAATACCCTGGTCATTTGCCACAGGGTGGCTATTATAATCATCCAAATAAGGCAAACCGGTTGCATCTGTGCGGAATGAGTTAGCAAGATCTTCCGTAGGCTGGAAAAAACCGCAACATCCGAAAGGGCTGTTATAAGGGTAGTTCAGCATGTCGCCGTTATTGGCTTCGCTGATGGTGTTTGTACCGTCATTTGCCGCCTGCTGAATAGCAAAAACTGTTTCCTTGTTATTTTTTGTTGCCGCATTAAAGTTATCAAAGTAATTATCTGTAAGACCGTAAGCCACGCCGGCAGAGTTTGCACCACCAGTGATCACTTCGGTAAAAGTTTTATCGGCATCGGCATAATCTTTTTGATACAGGTAAGTTTTGGCAAGGTAAGCGCCTGCAGCCCATTTATTAACCCGGCCAATCTGTGTTTGAGTAGCCGGAAGGTTAGCATAAGCAAATTTGAAGTCGTCAACAATTTTTGGCCAGATATCAGCGGTATTTGGCTGCACAAAATTGGTGGTGGTTTCATCAATATAAGGCACGTTGCCAAACATTTTCTTTAAATCAAAGTAATAATGGCCACGTAAAAACCGCGCCTGCCCTATCATGTTGACTTTATCGGCATCAGAAATACCGGCCACTGCCCCTACCGATTTAAGTACGTTGTTTGCCCTCGTTATACCTTCGTAATCGGCAATCCATTTACTGTTTAAAAAGCCGTTACTGGCGTC
>JAQBNQ010000115.1 GCA_028288545.1 Bacteroidota bacterium | reverse complement strand
GGATATACCAACAGACTTTGATTCCTTTCTAAAGAAAGATTCCCGCCCTTGTTGGTGTTCCCTCATCTTCGCCATTCCAGCCGCGCCGTTGTTGGGTGTTTAAGCTCATCCTTAAAAATAAGCAATGCGAGCGGCACCAACAACTGGATTTGGTGTAACTGCCCGGTGTAGGAAGGTTGCGATAATCAGAAGGTTCTTGAATATCCGAAACGGGGATATGGGTGTATCCTGCGGTTTCACATCACCCCACCCTTCCGTGCCCTTCCCGCGTAAGGCGGGATGAAACAAAAGGGGAAACTAATGCAAGGGGAAGGCACGTAATGGATGTGTGAATATTGGAATGCTGAGCCGTAATTTGGAGCAAGGGTATAAATTAACACGGAGGCACTGAGGGCACTGAGAATAATACAGAGGTTGAATACATTAATTAATTACAGGGTATGCAGGCAATGAATATGCAAAATAAAAATATGTAGGGTGTTGTTAATGAGGGCTGTTTTTTGTTGGGTTGAGTTTCTACTTTTTGGGGTTTAGAAATGTGTTGTTTTTTTATAAAGTTGTGTGTAATATATTGATAGTTAATTATTAAGGAAGATGACGAAATTAAGTGATGGGATGAAAAAAGTGGCTAAATTAGAAACGTTTTTGTTGGAGGTGTCTTTTGGGTTAGGGATTGCAGCGGAAATCCTTTTTGCCTCAAAAAGATTGAAGTGAAAAGCCCGACCCGCTGCTTTGAGCGGGAACCTACCATAGAATTAGGGCAGAGGCTTAATTATTTATTATACTTGCTCATAGCGCGTTCAATGCCTTCGAACATAAAGCTGTTGATGCCTTCGCAGGCTACTTTTATTCTTTCGGGTAAAAGTTTTTGCTCTTCGGGTTTCCATTGATTCAATACATAATTAACCTGGTGGCCTTTGGCAAACTCGCTGCCAATGCCAAAGCGGAGGCGCGGGTAGTTGTTGCTGGCAAGGGTAAGATCAATATCTTTTAATCCATTGTGGCCACCATCGCTGCCCTTACTGCGTATTCTTATTGAACCAAAAGGAATGGCAAGATCATCCAACACTACCAATAAGTTTTGCTGCGGAATTTTTAATTCGGTCATCCAATAGCGCACTGCCTTGCCGCTAAGGTTCATGTAGGTGGTGGGCTTTATCAGGTAGATGGGTTTGCCTTTGCTCCTGTATTCGGCAAAAAAAGCAAGGCGCTCCAGTTTAAACGGAGCGCCTTGAGTGTGAGCTAAATTATCCAGTATTTTAAATCCTACATTGTGTCTGGTGTTTTCGTATTCATCCCCAATATTACCAAGGCCTGCTATCAGAAAACTCATTGTACATCAATTACAGATTATTTCTTGTCTTTACCTTTATCCTTATCAGCTGGTGCGGCAGCGGCTGGTGTACCACCGGCAGCAGCGGCAGGTGCGCCCGCAGCAGGAGTAGCTCCGGCAGCTGGTGTAACAACTTCCTCTTTAACTGCTCTTGGTATCAATACCTTTGCGTAAGGATTAGAACCGCTGTGTAAAATTGTAACGCCTGGTATCTGAAGTTCTTTAATTCTTCTGATAGTTCCCAGTTCCATATCTCCAACTTCTATTTCAATTACACTTGGAATATCTTTAGGCAAAGCAAGGATGGTCAATCTTCTGAAAGGTTGTTCCAAAACACCACCATCGGTAATACCTTTAGGGGTGCCTTTTAACTTGAATGGTATTGAAACCTTCACCTTTACAGTGTCAATCAGCTCCTGGAAATCAAGATGCAACAACTCGCCCTTTATAGGTTCGTATTGCGAATCTTTTACCATAGCTGTAAAAGTCTTTCCATTTAAGCTGATCTCCGCCAAACGAAACTCCGGCGTAAAGATCAACTTGCGGAAAGATGCAAGTGGCGCAAAGAAGTTTAGGGTTTCTTTACCACCGTAAATGTTGCAAGGGATGTTTCCTGCCCTGCGCAGTGCCCGCGTAGCCTTTTTACCTAATTCGGTTCTTGGCGAGCCTTCGATTACTACTTTTTCCATTTTAATACTGTGTTTATTGTGATTAAAAAATTAACTATTGAATGCTTCCGCGTTATACAGAAGGGGTTAAAAACAACGAATGAATACTCTTATGCTCGTGTGTATTGCGTATAGCCTGTGCAAACAACTTGGCCACGGTTAATACCTTTATCTTTTTCGATTTGTTTTCGATAGGCAGGGTATCGGTTACAATCAGTTCGCTCAACTGGCTGTTATCAATATTCTCATACGCCTTGCCCGAAAGCACAGCGTGAGTGCATAATGCTCTTACACTTTTAGCGCCTTTTTCCATGATCAGGTTAGCAGCGTTGCAAAGGGTGCCACCGGTATCGATCATATCATCCACCATTACCACGTCCTTGCCTTCTACGTTTCCTATCAGAGTCATTTCTGCTACTTCGTTGGCGCGTTTGCGGTACTTATCGCAAATAACCATTTCGGCGTTAAAATGTTGGGCATAAAGCCTGGCGCGTTTAACACTGCCCACATCAGGCGAAGCAAAGCACAGGTTTTCCCATTTTTGCTTTTGAATATATGGAAGGAAAATAGCTGAACCATTTAAGTGATCAACCGGTATATCAAAAAAGCCTTGTATCTGCCCTGCGTGAAGATCCATCGTCATTACGCGGTGAGCACCTGCAGCAGTTAAAAGATTAGCTACCAGCTTTGCGCCAATGCCTACACGGGGTCTGTCTTTTCTATCTTGTCTGGCGTAACCAAAATAGGGGATAACCGCCGTAATGTAATCTGCCGAAGCCCTTTTAAGCGCGTCGATCATCATCAGCAACTCCAACAGGTTATCGCCCGGTGGGTTGGTGTTTTGAATAACAAACACAAACGAGCCCCTTACCGATTCTTTAATTTCGGGCTGAAATTCGCCATCGCTAAAGCGCAAAATATCCATCTTGGCAAGGGCTTGGCCGTAGTGGTCAGAAATGTTTTCTGCCAGGTATTTGGTATTAGTTCCCGCAAAGAGTTTTACGTCGGTTGTTAGCAACATTGGCTTACCTTTTTAAAAAGGGACTGCAAAGATAAAATCTTAAGGCAATTTTCAAAGGTAAATGCCATGTTATGCTGAGCGTTGCCGAAGCACCACATTTTTACCAAAAACATACAAAATGCTTTGAGTTTCTAAAGTAGATAAAAATAGAAACTCTAAGCAACTGATAACTGGCTTATTAAGTATTGATAATCAATCAAGTAAGTGCGATTTTTGAAATTGGAGCAGGCTAAAAAAGTAGAAACGATAGAAATCTTATTAAATCATTGATTTTCACCTATTTAAATTTTGGTTAAAATATTAATAGATAAATTAATTTGATGTGGAATGAAGTTTTTCTCTGATGTTCTATTGATCCCTTAAATTCCAAAACAAACAGGTTAATTCAACCTTACCAGTTTAAATGGATAGGTACCTGTTTTACTGCGCAGTTGCAGGATGTAAACGCCCTTACTAAGGTCCATTACAATTTCGGAATGCCGATCAGCTACTTCCGCGCTAAATACTTTTCGCCCATTAGCGTCGAATACCTCGCACAAACTGCCCAACAATGCCTCGCTTACATCCAAATGCCAGTTGCCTGAAGTAAGCGGATTGGGGTAAACCTGTATATCCGTTTCGGGTAACAAGTCAGGGATGCCAACGTTAACGGTACTAATAGTGCTATTATAATAGCAACCGTTAGTGTCGCGTATCTGCACCAGGTAACTGCCCGATTGCGTAGCCACTAATATGCGGTTTGTATCGCCAGGCAATGGTTGGCTGTTGAAATACCACTGATAGCCCGCGGCGTTAAAGCTGCTTAGGGTATCGCCGTTAACGCTGATAGATACTGATGATTGAGGATAGCTACTTACACTTACCCTGTTTGAACTGGTCGTGCAGCCGGCAGTGTCGGTAACTGTTACAGAATAATTACCCGCCGTGCTGGTATAAA
>JAQBNQ010000096.1 GCA_028288545.1 Bacteroidota bacterium | reverse complement strand
GAATACGCGGAAAATCTATTTTAAGAAACTCGGCATATTTCTCGCGGTAGATATTGCTATACAAAATGCCATAGCAGTAATAAAGTATCTGTTCAGGCGTCGGTTTCTTTTTATATGCTTTTTCCAGTTGTTCAAATACTTTGGGCGCCATGTTGGGTTTTCTTCCTTTGCTGCCATACTCCACTTCCGGCTCAAACAACATTATGCCTTGTATCCCTTTCTTCTTTTTGTCTTCTTCGGGTTTGTAGAGATAGAGAGGGAAGAGATAGTTAGTCTCTTTAAGCGACGCTGCATGATGATCAACTAATGAATCGGAAACAAAAGCATGGTTATAATTAGTGTCAATTTCAACTCCTCGAGAAAGTACAATGCCAATGTTATCCTTCTGCATGTGTTGCATTATTTCTCGTCTTGGGCGATCTATCAAATGGTCGGAGTAGACGATAAATCTTGAATCAAAGGGCCGGTATTGGATGGGTTGAATCTTTTCATATAGTTCAGTATCCTTTGCTATTTCTTTTCTGACTTCATCGATTTTGAAAGTAGAGTTAACCGTAAGTTTATAGGCCTCTATAATGAAGTCATCCGGGAACTTTGAGTTTTTGAATTGACGCATTCTGTTTTCCAACTCGGAAGCCGAAAAAGCAATAACGAAATCATCCCGGTGAGTTTTAACGCCTGTTGAATTAACCGGAAAAATATCGAGCATATTCAGCCACTTGGTGTAATGCTCAATTTCTTTAGTGTTTCGTTCCACAAAAAAATACCAGGGGCTTTCTGGCCTCAACTTTTCATAATCCTTTATTTTTAGTTGGTGCTTATCCAGCCATTTGTATTTTTCTTCTCTTAACCCATAAATATCACGATGATAGACTTTAGACCCCTTGGTGTTTTTTGTTTTTACAAATAAAACAATCGAATTTCCCTGGCGGATGTCGAATACATTTTCGTCTTTGCTTCCGTCAGGTGCGGTTTCCTTTTTATTGGAATTGCCATGCAAATTGATAATATAAACCTCATTGAAGGTTTTCATTAAGCTTTGTCTCATCCCCCTGAAAGTTGGATTATTCAGATATCCATTATTAGTGATCATGCCCACAATTCCCCTGCCGGCTTTTTGTACTTTCCATTGCGCAAAGCGCAAGAATTTTACGTAATCATCTTGTAATAACTTTGAATTTTTTTCTTTAAGATGTTCGCCATCCAACTCATAATAACTTTGTGCGCCATCTAAATTTTCTTTCAGAAGTTTTTCTGTCCAGTCACTATAGTTAGCAGAGTTGGCTGAGTAAGGCGGGTTCCCCATAATAACCAAAATCGGATCTTTCTGTTTTACTTTTCCCGCTTCATGGCTTTCTTCGCTTAAACTTTCCAAACCGGGTATTTGTGTTTGGGCAAGGTCTTCCATATCAAGCGTGTTGGTAAGGTATAGTTTAAAACGCTCGTCCTTCTGCATTTCGTACCCCAGTTCTTCCAGCAAAAAACTGATCTTAATGTGCCCAATGGCGTAAGGGGCCATCATTAGTTCAAAGGCATAAAAATTTTTCAATATTTGCCCGCTTATAAATTTGTTCAGGCCGCCCTCGCCGTATTTATCGGTAAATTCTTTCACTGCAATTTTAATCGCTTCGGCAGGGAAGGTAAGAGTACCACCTGCAGGGTCAAGCACGGTTACATCTTTGCTTGCCAGGCCATCGGGCATATCAAAGTGTGTTTTAAGCAAATCGTGTATACTTCGTACAATGTACCGCACTACAGGTTCGGGGGTGTAATACACGCCTCGCTTTTCGCGGGTGGCGGGGTCGTATATGTTCAAAAAGGTTTCGTAAAAATGTACAATGGGGTCTTCGCCTTTGCCCGCACTGTAGTATTGGTGCAAAATGTTTTTTACATCGGCGGCATTCAACACTTCGGCAATATCATCTACCATTACCTCCATAGCAGTTGGCAAATCGCCCTGCGATATGAACTTGAACACATTGCGCAATATGCCAATGGTTTTAGGTATTAAATCGTAAGCCAGCTTCCGGTTAAATCCGTTGGTGCTTCTTGTGCGGGCAGCAAACAAACCATAAGCAATAGTTTGCGAAAACAAATCGGCAAAATCTTTCTCCTGCAGGTTGGCTATCAGGTATTTTTTAAAGGCATTGTAAAAACCATATAATTCGCCTTTACCTTTTTCGTGTTGTTCCATTTCAACACTTATAACCTCATCGCGCAAAAAGCGGGTCCGTTTTGCCAGTTCAATAGCCAGGTTCTCTGCCGTATAAACTTTAGGAAGCGAGAAGGCAAAAAACTTTTGAAGTAGCTGCGTAAGCTTTTCTTCATTCTCGCCAGGTGGCGTCATTTGAAGCTTTTTGGCAATAAATGGCCTACCTATCAATACCTTGTCAACTAAGGCACCGTTGCGGTACAAGCGGAATTCATAAAAATCGGTAAGAATGAGGTTGGGGAAGGTGGAGCGATAGCGTTTAAGTTGCTCGCTGTTTTCAATTACATCCAGCTTTTCACCCGGTTTTTTTGCTTCTATATATCCAATAATATGCTGTTTGCCATCCCATACCCGAAAATCAGGGTTACCGGCTTCTGTCTTTTTGGGCAGCGTGGTAATCTGGGTTTTTGTTTTATCAATCCCCTGCGCAAACTCTAAAAGAAAACCAGATAGATGCGCGTAATAACTTTCCTCGCGGGCATCGCCCTGCGAAGTGGTTTGTGCAATTTTTTTAAGATAGTTGAACATGGATAAAAAAAGAGTGCAATTTATGTTTCCGGATGAATATAAGCAATTGTTCCATTTCCCCGTCAGCAAATGATGTGTTGGATTTAATGACTCAGCAAATCAAGATTCCACTTTTGCTAACACTTTCATGTTAGGGTCCCTTTACGGATTAGTCTACTAAACATTTAAATATCGATATATACAACCGGCTAAAAATCAGCGCTTAATTTCGATGCAAATAGTTTCTACTTTTTTGTTATTAAATTAGCATAAATAAACATGTATTGGTCTCTAAACCGTTGGATATCATGATGTTTTATGAAAATACATTTGGCTCCGACTTTCTAAAAGTGTCTATTATAGAAACTAAAATCCCTCACTCAACCTAAACACCAAATCCTCCCTAACCCCGCGTTCGGTTTGCTTTAGGCTGCAACATTCAACGGTGCGGTCGTGTTCAAAAAAGAAGATGTAGTTGTTGGCAATGGCTTCGTCCAGAAATTTCTTTTTTTCATCCAGCGTAACAAGTGGGCGGGTATCGTAGGCCATTACGTAAGGGATAGGTATATGCGCCATGCTGGGGAAAAGGTCGGCGCAGTACACCAGGGTTTTACCGCCCGTTTTAATGTGGGGGATAAACATAGATTCGGTGTGGCCGGAGGCAGTCTTTAAAACAATGTTTGGGTTAACGGCATTGCTGCCATCCTCAACAAACTTTAACTGGCCGCTTTCCTGTATGGGCAAAATGTTCTCTTTTAAAAAGGATGCTTTTTCGCGGGCGTTGGGTTTAGTGGCCCATTCCCAATGTTGCGGGTTGCTCCAGTAGGTAGCATTTTTAAAGGCCGGTGCTAAAGTTCCGTT
>JAQBNQ010000074.1 GCA_028288545.1 Bacteroidota bacterium | reverse complement strand
ACGACGATGCTGTTAAACGCGGTGCCAAAGTTGAAACCGGAGGCAAAATGAACGAGGATGATAATTTTATCGAGCCTACAGTTTTATCGAATGTTGCTTTGGATGCAAAGATCATGTCGGAAGAAATTTTCGGACCTTTGCTTCCTGTTATTGCCTACAAAAATCCGAGTGACGCTTTAAATATTATCAACGATAAGGAAAAACCTTTGGCCCTTTACATCTTCTCTGGCAGCAGTAAAAACCAGGATTTCTGGATGAATAATACCAGCGCCGGTGGAACCTGTATTAACGATAACCTCGCTCATATATCGCAACCCAACCTGCCTTTTGGCGGGGTGAATAATTCGGGAATCGGAAAGTCGACAGGCTTTTTTGGATTTAAGGAATTCAGTAACGAAAGGGCAGTGCTTAAGGCCTTACATAGTGGCAGCGTAACAACTCCATTGTGGCAGCCATACGGCAAACTGGCCAAGGCCGTTTCTAACTTCATGATTAAATATTTATAAACTTGCGCTGAATTAACCCAACCGATGAATAGAAAAATTATCGCCCTTGCGCTCCTTCTTGTTTGTGGAGTAGTTGCTTTTATGAATAGCTGCAAAAAAAGTGCAGATAGCTTACCGCTTGAACCTATCTCCATAGTTCAACCTGATTCGCAGATAGTACGGATTTTTGCCGGCAGTTCCACCCCTTTGCAATTTAAGTTTACTACCGATCGCCCTATTGACTGGATCAAATGCCTGGTGGATGTAGATACCATGATAGACTCTACTAATTACGTACCTACTTACCCTGATACGCTATTTGCTATCCGCCTTGATACTTTGAACCCGAGAGTAAATCTTTATACCTATACCGGTTCTTACACCGTGCCTGATACACTTAAACCATTCTGTATTGTTCGTTTCAATGTTTCGTACATGGCCGGCACCAAGACGTTCCAGGTAGGGCAAAATTATCCTGCAGGGCTTGATAGCGCCAGCAAACAATTTAAGATCAACGTACGATAAGGGGAGTAGTTAGTATTGAGTATTTAGTAATTAGACAGGTAATTAGCCCCCTTGGTCAGCTTGTTTAGTCCTAAATACGCAATAGTAAATTCCCGGTATTGAAACAATACAGTTAAATTTGCTCCAGTCCTGTATCGGTCTAAATACTAAGTACTAATTACTAAATACTCGCCCTAAAATGCCTTCTAAAGACCTAAGCAATCATCGCCGCAATTACGTTAAGCACGAACTAACCGAAGATAAAATCTCTCCAAATCCCTATGAACAATTTGGATGGTGGTTTGAAGACGTTACTAAATCGGAGATGATAGAACCTAATGCTATGGTGTTGGCCACTGCTTCAAAAAGCGGCAGCCCATCCGCCCGCATGGTTTTGCTTAAATCATTTGATGAGAATGGTTATATGTTTTACACCAATTACCATAGCCGAAAAGGCAAAGATATTTCTGAAAACAACCAGGGCGCACTTCTTTTTTATTGGGATGTTCTGGAACGCCAGGTGCGTGTTGAAGGCACCATTGAAAAAATTGATGTAACGCTTTCTGAACAGTATTTTTCAAACCGCCCTTACGAAAGCCGGTTGAGCGCTATCGTATCGGAACAAAGCGAGGAAATTCCATCGCGGCAATTTTTGGAAGACAAGTTTGAAGAAGTGAGGAACGCCGGTGTAGTGCAACGGCCACTGCATTGGGGTGGATATGTATTAAAGGCAAACTATTTTGAATTTTGGCAAGGCAGGGCAAGTCGTTTACACGATAGAATTGTTTATGTTTTAGAAAATGGTGCCTGGAAAATTAAAAGACTGGCTCCGTGAAAATCAGGGGCGAGAGCGAAGGATGAGGGGCGAGGGAAATACATTTCTGCACTGGCTTTTAGATTAAACTTTAGCCGCCGCTTCACTTTCCCTTCTATAAGCATATTTCAACACGCTAAAGATGGCAACGTCGTAAATGAAATGGGCGATGATGCTAGAGGTAAGTCCAAAGAATTTAAACAGGTAGCCAAACCCCGAGCAGATGACTATCAGAAAAAGTCCATAAAGCGTAAGATTCATGTTTGCCGGGTTGATGTAGCCGTGAAGCAGTACAAATATTACAGCAGCGGGCCAAATACCCATTAAAGGCAATGGTTGTATCCCTGCGCGGAAAAGGACTTCTTCCCCCACACTGGCACAAAACGAGTATAAAATTATCTCTGCCATCGAGGGGTTTATTTCCTTCATCAGGTCTTCAAAAAAGTGGCGCACATTCCTGAATCTTTTGCCATTAATGAACAATACAGCCAGCAGGGCAGAAAGACTTCCAAAAAACAAACCTGTAATAACCTGCAGGTAATAGGCCCTTCCACCTAAAAGCACTGTCTTAACATCCTTTTTTTGCAGGTAGGTAATTAGTACAATTCCTATAGCGCTCATACCAAAAAGAGTGAGCCAGCTTAAATAGCGAAGGCGTTTTTTGCTTGGAGCAACCATTTTTAAAACCTAAATACAATTTGCGATTAACGATTTTAGATGAACGAGGTAAAAGGAACATTGTGCAATCGTTCTTCTAAATCCAATGTGCGTTTAATCAAAGTTTACTTCTCATTTGAATTGTAATATACTAATCTTGCCCTATCAAATTATAAATTATGTCAGAAGATAAAAAAGTAACACCTGTAAGCGCCATTGGCGAATTCGGATTAATAGAAAGGCTTACCAGCGGCTTTGAAAAAGTAAATGCCTCCACTTTAAAAGGTGTTGGTGATGATGCAGCGGTAATTGACAATAAAGGAAAACTGACCGTTGTAAGCACAGACCTTTTGGTTGAAGGAATTCATTTTGATCTTGTTTACACCCCGCTTAAACATCTTGGCTACAAAAGCGTGGTAGTTAACCTGAGCGACATCTACGCTATGAATGCACAACCAAAACAAATAACAGTGTCGTTGGCTATTTCATCGCGCTTTACCGTAGAGGCATTGGACGAATTATACGAGGGGATTAAGCTGGCCTGCAAAAACTATAAGGTAGATCTGATTGGCGGAGATACTACTTCATCTTTAAAAGGTCTTGTAATATCTGTAACTGCAATTGGAGAAGCGGATGAAGACGAACTGGTGTACCGCAACGGCGCAAAAGAAGGCGACCTGATTTGTGTTACCGGTGATTTGGGCGGTGCTTACCTTGGCTTACAGGTATTAGAGCGCGAAAAAAGAATTTATCTTGAGCACCCCGACATTCAACCCGAAATGGAAGATGCCGACTACATGATCGGCCGACAGCTAAAACCCGAAGCAAGGAAAGACGTTATCGCCTTTTTTAAAGAGGCAGGACTGAAGCCTACATCCATGATGGACCTGAGCGATGGCCTCTCTTCCGATATCATACACATCTGTAAGCAAAGCGGTGTAGGCTGCCAGATCAACGAATCGGAAGTTCCGATTAACGAGGAATCGTACCACCTCGCCCTCAAATTCAATATGGACCCTATTACCTGCGCATTAAATGGCGGGGAAGATTATGAACTGCTCTTTACCATCGAACCCGAAGACGAAACCAAACTAGGCGCCGATGAAAACTTCTCCATCATAGGCCAGATAACCAAAAAGGAAGAAGGCACCGTCCTCATCACCAAAAGCAATAACCGCCACCCGTTAAAGGCCCAGGGCTGGAAGCATTTCGAATAATTTTTCATTTCGTAGGGGCAGACCCACGTGTCTGCCCTTGTTGCATAATACCCAACAGTCCAAAATGAAGAACCACGTGTCTGCCCTCTGTGAATAAATACAAAGCTCACCGAGTATCGGGCTGTTTTGTCTTTAAAGTCCTCTCCGGGGATTTAGGGGCCGGGGAGTTTCTATTATAGACACTTTTTTGCCCCTCTTCACTAAACCTAAAAGCGCTATTAATAATTGACAATCAACTATTTATATCAATTTTTATAAAAAATCTAATAGAAAAAAATAGAAACCTCCAAACTCCATCTTTCGTAAAATTGGAAAAGGAAATTTTCCTTAAATTAGCAGTATGAAAAAATTCGCAGATATTGTTGAACAGGTAAAAGAACTTTCTTTGCAGGAAAAGGAAGATTTGCACGACATACTTGATCACATCCTTGCAGATGACAGAAGAAAAGAAATACTTCAAAATCACAAAGAATCATTGGCCGAATTGAAGTCAGGCAAACTAAAGTTTTCCTCCAACCCGGAAGCCTTGTTGAAAGCAATTAACAAGGAATGATAAAAGTTGCTTTTAGTTCAAGTTTTAAACGCGCTTATAAAAAGCGACTGCGATCTGACGCTGAAAAACAGTTGAAATTTATCGAATGCCTGATGCTTTTTATGCAGGATCCCTATCACGTAAAACTTCGCACACATAAGTTAACCGGTTCGCTCAAAGATTTATGGAGTTTCAGTATTGAATATGATTTGCGCGTGGTTTTCTTTTTTACAAAAGACAATGAAGCCATATTTGAAGATATTGGTAATCATGATGAGGTGTATTAAATATCTCCCACATAAAACTTAGTCAGGTCCTTTGCCGTAACATCTCATTCCCTCTTAAATCCTTACTTTCCAATCATAATATGTTATGTATGCCGCATCACCTATCCTTAACTATCATTCAATGACGCGGGTAATATTTGTGCTCCTTACATTTTATAGTCTTTCAATATCTGCCCAGAAATACGACTACCATTGGGTGATCGGATATAGTTCATTTCCGAACGTAGATGTTGTGTTTACAGATACCAGCGCGGATACCTTGTCTAAAAGACGCGGCGTGAATATGTTCCTTTCGCAAACCTCCATATCAGATGCAAGTGGGGCTCTACAGTTTTATACTAATGGAGGAAAGATTTATGACTTTCAGGATTCAGTAATGTTGAATGGCGATAGCCTCAATTACGGAGATGGAATGATGTGGAACAATAACGGAGGTGGCGCATACACAGCAGTTGAAGAAGTAGTGCGCTTGCCCACGGAATCGTCAGGTATTTGGAATTTAATGCATTACTATGTAGAACTTCAAAATAACAGTTATCCATATGCATTTTCCTGGCTTATTTACCAAACCAGAATTGATATGAACAGAAATTCTGGTCGAGGAGAGGTAATATTTAAGAATAAAACAATTGTGCAGGACACACTGGGAGGATACATAACAGCCTGTCGCCATGCAAATGGAAGAGATTGGTGGGTATTGTGTAGTCAAGCATCTTCTAATTGTTTTTATGAGTTGCTAGTACAGCCCGATACCATTTTAGAATATGGCTTGCAATGTATGGGTAGTAATTATATTAACGGAGATGGCGGTCAGGCAGCTTTTTCGCCCGACGGGACCAAATTTGGATGGCTGGATGGTCCGGTCGGGGTAAACCTTTTTGATTTTGATCGGTGTACAGGAACTTTAAGTAATCCTCTACACTTCCCGTTATACCGCAACGTAGATAGTGACGTAATAGAATATGGACTTGCGTTTTCGCCCAATTCCAGATATATGTATATTTCTCAATCTACATATATTTTTCAATTGGATTTACAGGCTGCGGATATTTGGGCCAGCCTTGATACTGTTGGTTTTTACCATGCTCCGCCGGATTCAACCACTTCTCCTTCTTCCTATTTTCTACTACAATTGGGTCCCGATGGGAAAATATATGTTTGTGGTGCTAACACCATGCATTGGTTACACGTAATTAACGACCCGGATAAAAAAGGAGATAGTTGTAACTTTATCAACTACGGATTACGCTTGCCTTATAACAATGGCCTTGGGCTTCCCAGTTATCCAAACTACCGCTTAGGCCCTTTGGCCGGCAGTCCATGTGATACCCTTTCAATAACCACTGCTGTAACGGCAGCCACCAAAGAAAAAATCCTAAAAATATTCCCCAACCCCGCCAGTGATTATACGATCATAGATTACGGCTTTACCGATTGGAGCAAAGGCGAAATAACTTTACAGATAAGCAGCGAACAAGGCCAAAAGATCTACTCCCAAAAACTGCCGATGTACAGTGGCTATCAAAAAATTGATGTTTCTCAATTTGCACCGGGTTTGTATAATCTGGCTATTGTTAGAAATACCGGGGTGGTTGCCATTGATAAATTTGTAAAAATGCCGTAGGGGCAGACCCACCGCCTGCCTGCCGCATAGGCAGGTGTCTGCCCTTTTTGCGCTGAACCGAATTGTAAAAGGGCAGGGGTAAACCCTGCCCCTACAGACCGTATATTCCTACGCGTTCTCTGCGTCCATGCCTTTGCGCCCTTTGCGTGAACCTGTATTTTGTATTTATTTCTTAAATCATCCCTAAATAATGACAATAATGATAATCAGCCTGCCCGAATGACTGAAGCCATTCAGTCGGGCGGGCGTTCCATCTGACTCTCTCTAAATCATAATTTATCATAACCATCATAACATATCAGCCTGCCCGAATGACTGAAGCCATTCAGTCGGGCGGGCGTCCTATATGTATTCTGTATTCGCATTTCCTAAAATCCCTTAAATGCCAATACCCGTCCGGCAACAATTTCGCGGTCTCAACGTTTAAAATTATGTTTACAGTGATTACCCTGAACCGAGATGACGAGACCAAAGAAGTTTTTACTTATTGCCTGTATCACCGCTGTTGCTTTTGTTCCAATAGCAGTTACCAATACCTCCTATTTCGAGATAACCAAAAATCTCGACATTTTCACTACGCTTTATAAGGAGCTTAACACCTATTACGTTGATACGCTGAACCCCGAAAAGCTGATGCATTCCGGCATTAACGAAATGCTGGAGAGCCTTGATCCCTATACCGATTATATTCCCGAAGAAGAAATGGACGAATACCGTATTCAAACTACCGGTAAATACGGCGGTATTGGTGCGGTAATAGGAACCAAAGGCGAGTGGGTAACTGTTACCGAGCCTTACGAGGGTTTTCCGGCTGATAAAGCAGGGCTTAGGGCTGGTGATAAAATATTGTCCATCGACGGCAAAGAGGCTAAGAACTATAAGACCGATAAAGTAAGTTCCATGCTAAAAGGTAAAGCCGGAACCGAAGTAGTGGTTAAAATAAGCCGCCCTAAAATTGATGGTAAGGATGAAGAGTTTACCGTAAAAATGATCCGCGAGGAGATCAAGATAAAGAACGTTCCCTATTTCGGAATGGTGAATGATAATATCGGCTACATCCGTTTAGGTGGATTTACAGAAAGAGCGGGAGCCGAAGTAAAAAACGCTTTGGAATCATTGGAATCCAAACATAAATTGAAGGGATTGATTTTTGATCTACGGGGCAATCCGGGTGGTTTGCTGAACGAGGCCATCAACGTAGCCAACGTATTCGTTGATAAGAACATCCAAATCGTTTCAACCAAAGGCAAATTAGACGACTGGAACAAATCTTTCAATTCACTCAACGATCCTGTTGATTTGCAGTTGCCAATGGTAGTGCTGGCCGACGGAGGCTCTGCATCTGCTGCCGAAATTGTTTCCGGTTCCTTACAGGATCTGGACCGCGCAGTTGTTATAGGTCAAAAAACTTTTGGCAAGGGATTGGTACAATCAACACGGCCGCTTCCTTACAATGCTAAACTTAAAATTACCACGGCTAAATACTACATACCATCGGGCCGTTGTATACAGGCACTTAACTATGCTGCGCGTAACGAAGACGGAAGTGCAAAACGCACACCCGACTCGTTGAAGGTGGCCTTTAAAACTAAAAATGGCAGAACGGTTTACGATGGTGGCGGCATTGATCCGGATATTCCTTTAGAGCCTGAAAAATTTGCCAAGATCAGCATTAGTCTTATTACTAAGAACCTTGTGTCGGAATACGCCACCGAGTATAGAATTAAGCACGAAAAAATAGGCGATGCGGCAACCTTTGAATTAAGCAATAAGGAATATGCCGATTTTGTAACCTGGGTTTCTAAAAAGGATTATGACTATACTACCAAAAGCGAAAAGCTATTGGATGAGTTGAAGACCACATCTGAAAAAGAGAAATACTACGACGCTATTAAGGACGATTTTGATGCCATGAAAAAAACCATGATGCACGATAAGCAGCAGGATCTTGAAAAAGAAAAGGTACAGATAAAGAGTTTGCTTGAAGAAGAAATTTCTGCCCGGTATTACCTGAACAGCGGAAGGATACAGGCCTCGTTTAAAAGCGATATGGAATTAAAGAAAGCCGTTGAGGTATTGAATGACAGTAAGAAGATAAACGAAATTTTAGCGAAGAAATGAACGCGTTAAAAAACATAAAGACTTTAATACTTTTCCCTTTAAAAAACAAGGTAAAGTCGGTAGTGCTTATTGGCGTTGCGCTGGGTACCATGTCGTTTGCCGACTACTATTTTGAGATATCGAAGAACATTGATGTTTTTGCCGCGCTGTTTGGCGAAGTAAATAAATACTATGTGGACGATGTAGAGCCTTCAAAACTAATGCGCACCTGCATCGATGGCATGTTAAAGACGCTGGACCCTTTCACCAATTATTTTTCCGAATCGCAGATTGAAGGCGCCCGAATACAGCAGGGAGGAAAGTTTGGCGGCCTGGGAATTGAGATTGAGATCATGAACAGCTACCCGGTTATATCGTCGGTAACAAAAGGACAACCGGCAGATAAAAATGGGTTACTGGTCGGCGATATCATTAAAGCAGTTGACGGCAACCCTACGGTTAACAGAACCAAGGATGAAGTGAACAAAATACTTACCGGTCAGCCTAAATCAAATGTGTCCTTGCAGGTAGAAAGAAAAGTTTCCTTGTTCGATTCTAAAGAATTGAGTTTTAGTTTGCAGCGCGAGGAGATACAGGAAACCAATGTGCCTTTTTCTGGCATGGTTACTCCTGAGGTTGGTTGTATAAAACTGAAAATTTTTAATGAACACGCTGGTAGGGATGTTAAGGAAGCTTTTGATAGCCTAAAACGGGCTAACCCGAATATGAAGGGCATTATTGTTGA
>JAQBNQ010000054.1 GCA_028288545.1 Bacteroidota bacterium | reverse complement strand
CTTAAATATGTTATGAATTGAAAATTGAATTTATCATGGGGCTTTAACTCCCCTGATTTAGACGTATTTAGCTGATTATACGCATTTACGGATATAAAATGAATCCAGATTTTAACCGGAGTCCCTTTTTTTATTTTTTCATAAAAAAATACTTAAATTCATTAGATATAACCCCCTATTGTATGTCAAACCAGGAGATTGAGATTTTGTTGGTTGAGGATAATCCGCATGAAGCACAGCTAACTATCCGTAGTTTAAAGAAGCACAATCTTGCAAACAATCTTTTCCATGTTGATGATGGTGCTGAAGCCCTTGACTTTTTATTTACGCGGGGGAAATACGCCGGTTATTCTATAGACAATTTAAAGGTGATATTGCTGGACCTGAAATTGCCCAAGGTAGACGGCCTGGAAGTTTTGAAAGAGATAAAGGCTGTTGAAAGAACAAAGAGCATTCCCGTTGTTATTTTAACATCTTCGCGGGAGGAGCAGGATATACTAACCAGTTATAAGTTAGGCGTAAACAGTTACATTGTTAAACCGGTTCAATTTGAATCATTTGCCAAGGCTGTGGCGGAATTAGGGATGTATTGGATGTTTCTAAATCAAATACCTTCAAAGTAATCTTCCGCTGACCAGGGAGATTTTAAAACAGTGCTCCGGCTATTCTAAACGCGTAACGGACAACGAAACCAGGTCTTTCATTCATAACCAATGGGCTTACTATTTGTACGGCTGATTTAAGCATATTATATGAGCGCTTTAATCTCGGGATAGTTGGAAACGGCTTAATGATATTGCTTACTCCATAAAGGGCTACAGCAAAGAAATGTCGCAATAACATTTTAACATTTCGCGAAACCGCAGATAAAATAGCCACCGGTTGCTGGGCATAATTGCCCCCCCGTTTAAGATAATCATAACAGGCTACACTCAGGTCTTCATTTTGCATTACGCCATATAATGCATCAGCAAGGATATTGATGGTAGCATTTTGCTTATGTCGTGAGTTATAAAACATCCTTACCGACTCATCAATAGCCGCAGTATTGCTGAAGTCCTCAATAGCAATCAGGCGGGTCCCTACGTTATAAATATCTGTAAATGCGGCGGTCATTCCCGCACCGGTAAGCGGGTGACGCATATTAAGCGAGTCGCCTACCATTACCACACCATTCTTAACAAACGGTTTGGCAGGAATAAGATGATTAGGCATTACCTTGAATTTAGCTTCCGCCACTGCAGCCAGAAATGATGGAAGTATTTGAACCGGTAGTTGCGGCGCAATTTCATTTTTTAAATAAGCAATCAACTCAGGAGATTTGCGTGGTGCTTCGTTGCCCGGAAAATCAATGAGCATCCGGGTTTCATCCGATGATATAGGATAAACAAGACACGGCGATGGCCGGGCTACAATTACGTGACCGTGATTCTTAAACGGCAAGTCGCAGTTTTTAAGAACCATTCCTAAAAAATAGCTGCTTATTTTTTTATCTCCGGAGGATAGTTTTTTCCTGAAGATGGAAAACATTCCATCGCAAACCACGGTTAACCCTGCTTCAATAACATGTACCTGGTCGTCCTGTTTTGAGGTATATTTTACTCCCGATACCCTTCCATTTTCCTCTATCAGCTCATTCGCACTCCCTTCAAAAACGGTTACGCCTGGTAAGCCGATAATGTATTGCCTTATTTTTTGAACGAATTTTCCATTGCGAAAACCTCTTCCGGAAATGGCATGGCCGTCCTGCTCCGGATACGAAATCCGGAAGCAGTCGCCGTTCATAAAAAGTCCATAACCCTGTATTTCCTGCGCGTCAAAATCATCCAGCAGGTGTCCTAGTCCCATTTCTTTTAACTTAATAACTCCGCCGGGCTGTAACAGTTCGCCAATTATTCTGTCATGCTCGGCGAGGCTTTTTTCCACTACGGCAACCTTTAAGCCGCTTTTACCTAAATAGGCAGCCATAGCACCGCCGGCAACACCAGCACCTATTATACACACATCAAATCCTTTTACTGTATCCATATAATAATTTAATCCATGCTATCCTCCGGGGGGAAGGACGGCATGGGAAATAGTGTTTCTTAGAATAATACAGTTTGCTCAATATTACCCTCCAGCACCGGTGCAGGATTATATTTTACATCATCCAGTGCTTCAACAATGCGGTTAAGGCGCTTTTTAGTGATAGTATAGTTTGGGTCTTCGGTGTTCAGTTTTTTTCTGATCTCATCTACACATTTCTCCATTGTTTTTCTCACCTGGTCCATGTCGTTGGTTTTAAGAATCAGTTTGGCAGCCATACCTTTCCTTATCTTAACCACTTCGGTAAATACATTGTGGTTGTTATATATTTTGGCCAGGGTTGCCATTGCCATTACCTGCGGAATTGCACAGAAACGAAACACTTGTTTATCCTGGATCATGTTGAGATATAAAATGCAGTTACCAACATGAGTTAAGGCATCGGTCACCAGCTCATTAATGCAGGCAAGTGATTCGGGAGAAGATGGATTTTTCTGCAGTTCCTCAAGCCGGTCGGTATATTTTCCCCATATCTGTTTTGGCCAGAAGGTCCGGCCAAGATTCAGGTCCTCGTAATAGTCGCGGCTGATATTTGTTTTTTGAAGCAAAAGCCCCATACTATTTGCCAACTCATATTCGTCTTTGAGCCTACCGCTTTCTAATCCGGAAGCGGAGAACAGGGATGAAAGTCCAATTCCAACCAGGCCGGCAACATAATAGCAGTAGTCGTTGTAGTCGTGCAGGGTTACCACCTTGCGCTCTGCGTAATCGGCCATACCGTTTCCCATCTTTTGACAGATGTCTGAAATAACCAATCTGTATTCCTCATCCAACGAAAGGAATACCCGTATTACTTTGTCAAAATTCTGTAGTAGAATTCTGTAGTCGGCGGAATCACCTACTCCCTTAATATTCCAGTGTTCCTGGTAAAGTTTTTGGTGAAAATTGCGCAGAAGAGGTAAACGCTTCGTCGCTTCAAATTCCATATCGTCCTCAACGGAATCCAGACCTCTTAAAACAAGATAGAAAACACAAACCGGGTCTTTCAGTTTTTCAGGTAATTGCTGAATAACAATTGCAAAGGAGCGTGAAACTTTATTTAAAGCGGCGTAACAAAAAGCCCTGTCATTTAAATCACCGGCCAATTTTTCGAGGGGCTGTTTTGTATCTGTTACGGCGATTTTGCTAAACTTAATTCTTACCATCGCTAAAACCTCCGAGGGGTGGTAAACCGATTTTAAAAGATCAGTAATCATATTTTAAGTTTTCGTTTGCGAATATTTCGCGAAGTCAAAGTAAAAACGAATATTTCGCAAATGCAACAGCGAATTTTTCACAAATTATTGTGCGTAATTTATAAATTGCTATTAATTAATTGATTATCAATAAGTTAATACGTATAACACCTACAGAAAACCAACACTTTATGGTCAAATGAGTTTTTAAATTCGCCCCATGCGGCTACATTAGCGAATATATCGCTGAAAAAAATGGACTATTCTAAAAGCTGGAAACTAAAAACTGACTATTCCGGGAGGCAACTTTGGGCCTTTTCAGGTTTATCGGAAACCAGTGATATTGAAAAAAAACATGCTATAGAAGCCAATAGTTCAGACCTGATATATCGTTCGCAACAACAACCGCTGTTCTCAGAAAAAGTCAGCCATTCAACTGATCCGGTTTTTAAGGCGGCATTTAAAGCGATCAATTATTATCAGTCATTGCAGGCAGATTCGGGCCATTGGCCCGGTGATTATGGCGGGCCCTTATTTCTTACCCCCGGGCTGGTTATGGCCAGTTACGTTACAGAAACCCCGCTGCCTGCACAGCACCAGGAACTAATAAAACAGTACTTTTTAAATCACCAGAATACGGATGGAGGATGGGGCTTACATATTGAAGGTGGCTCTACTATGTTTGGCACAGTGCTTCAATATGTTTCTTTGCGAATTTTGGGGATGAATGCCAATCATTCGCAATTAGAAAATGCTAAACGCTGGATAGGGAAAAATGGTGGTGCTACGGCAATACCGGCCTGGGGCAAATTCTATCTTTCGGTATTGGGTGTTTATGAATGGAAAGGAGTAAACTCATTACTGCCAGAGATGTGTTTATTACCCGAATGGCTTCCTATACATCCCTCACATTATTGGTGCCATGCCCGGATGGTGTATTTACCCATGGCTTACTGTTTTAGTCATAAAATTGTTGGCAAAGCCACTCCTTTGGTAGAGGAATTGAGAGCAGAACTCTATACAGAAGACTACAAAGGCATTAATTGGATAAAAGCAAGAAATAATTGTGCTGTAACTGATTTATACTTCCCCCAATCTACAGTGCTAAAATCCATGAATAAATTGTTGAATTTTTATGAAAAATTTCCCTTGAAGAGTTGGCGGAATAAGGCAACAAAATATATCCTAGAATACATTAAAGCTGAAGATGAACAAACCAATTTTATTGATATCGGGCCTGTTAACCAAGCCATCAATTCAATTTGTATATGGCATTCTAACGGCAAGGACTCGCCGGCATTTAAAAAACATGTTGAGCGTTGGTATGACTATTTATGGATTGCAGAAGATGGAATGAAAATGAATGGCTACAATGGTTCGCAATTGTGGGACACTGCCTTTGCCACGCAAGCCATTATGGAGGGGGGATTTGAAAAACATTTTCCCGACACTGTTTGTAAGGCCTTTAAATTTATCGATACCAGCCAGATAAAAGAAGAAGTGCCAAGGCACCGGGAGTTTTTTCGACACGATTCGGTAGGCGGTTGGCCATTTTCAACAGTAGAACATGGTTGGCCGATTACGGATTGCACCGCCGAGGGATTGAAGGTGGCAATTAAAGTTGCAGGGTATGGACAATTAAAAGTTGATGCCATACCTGAATACAGATTAAAGCAAGCATGTGACCTAATACTCTCATTGCAAAATAAGGATGGCGGATGGGCATCTTATGAACTGATGCGCGGACCTAAATGGCTGGAATTGCTGAATCCATCAGAGATATTCGGCAACATCATGATCGATTATTCATACACTGACTGCTCTTCTGCCAGTTTGCAGGCTCTTATGTTGTTTTTGGAAGATTACCCCGGTTACCGGAGACCTGAAATTATTCGCGCTATAAA
>JAQBNQ010000051.1 GCA_028288545.1 Bacteroidota bacterium | reverse complement strand
TTTATAGCTGAATTTCATACTTTGTATTCCTTTGCGTTCCTTGCGTTCCTTGCATTCCTTTGCGAACTTTGCGGTAAAATGTATTTTTTAACCTCGGCTGTTAACTCTTGTGTTCTCCGTGCCTCCGTGTTATTTTTGATTTATTCGGTTTAAACCGCACATATTTTTATAGCTGAATTTCATACTTTGTATTCCTTAACGTTCTTTGCATTCCTTTGCGAACTTTGCGGTAAAATTCCTAAAAATAAAGAAGGCCCCCTTTCCTTGGTGGGCCTTCTTTCAGTTAAAACTAATTTGGGTTTTTAATTGGTTAGGAAAACTCTTTTAGTACTCACCTTGCCGGCGTTTTTAACAGAAACCAGATAGTATCCTGTTGCTTGTGTGTCGAGATTAATTTGTTGTGTAGTAGTATTTACTGCAGCGGTATAAACCGGTTGACCTAAGATATTCACTATGCTTACTTCTCCGTTGTTGATACTCAGATCGTTCATATTAATGGTTACTGTTTTTGCGTGGGCAGTTACATTTATGTTTTTGTTGCTTGCCTCGTTAATTCCGGTTTCTAAAAGTACTTCTACACTGGTTGAAGCCGTTGCCGAACATCCTTGTGTGTTAGAGGCTATCAGGTTAACGGTATAAGTTCCGGGTACAAGAAATATCTGGTCCGGGTGAGCAACTCCGTTTATCAAAGTGCCATCACCAAAGTCCCACGAAAACTGGCTTGCATTTGTAACCAGTGCATCAAATATCACATCCGAATGAGTAAAGATCGTTTGTTGCGGAGCGCCTATGGATGCTACAACAAAATTACCGTTTAGGTGAAAGTTATTTGTCGCATCATAATTATTAGAGTAGGTGAACTTTACGGTGTAATCTCCTGCTGCAAGACCGTTAAAGGCCAGGGTTCCTATTACATTGCTATCAGCCGCAATTACCTGGTTGCTTGAGTTGATCAACTGGCATAGCGACCATGTAATAGAGGAGTCAAGTTTTACCGCAATCTGCCCACCGGTGTTTTGGCAATCAGATGGAGCAGACGAATACTGCGCTGGCGCAGAAACATAAAGATAAAAACGTCCGGTGCTCGAATCGGTAGTATCCAGTTGAGCCTGGTAAAAGTTTTGTCTTAAGTCAATAATAACGCCAAGTTTCTTATCCTGTAAACGGATAATAGAAGTCGGATCAAAATTATCGATCAACGCTGCTGTAATATTGTATAAGCCGTTGTAACCAACTTTATAACCTACCACCACTACCTGCGCATTGGTTAAAGTTCCGCAGCCGTTAATAGAACATGGTACATTATCATCGGTCATCGAAAAAATCTCAGGTACACCCGGTACATTAGCAAATACTTTTGCTGCATCTGCCTGCGAGTTGTAGCTGGGGGTTATACCCTGGTCAAAATACATAGTAGCCTCATCAACATTGCCGGTTGGCGATTGTATCCGAAGCTTTACGGTCTTTTTATTTTGTGTAGCAAATGCGCTTGTAGCGAATATTGCAAAAAGGAGGGTAAATGTTAATGCTTTCATTTGGTTTTGTTTTTATTCATTTAGGTTTTACTTCATTCTCCTTGCCCGGAGTTCAACCGAAAAATTTTATGAGGTTGATGGTTGGATATACGACCTGTTATGCTAATGGTTGCGGAAGATGGCAGATAGAAGCACCCCTGTTGTTCGATACAAGTTTCGGGATTAGTTTCACTATGAAAAACGCAAAAAAAACAGTTAGTGAAGGCAATGGTTTTGATGCCAAAAGCTGTACGTTTTTATGAGGCACACAACACAGGTGTTGTGTCACGTAACATGTTAGTTGTGGCCCAAAATATTTGAAGTGTAGATCGCCTGTTTTCGATTGTATTAATGTCTTCCAGTGGCCTGGAAACTGTAATAACCTACTTAATACCTAAACTCTCCTTAATCCCGCCAAGCGCTGCCAGCAAGGCATCATAATATCTGCCTCTTCTAAGCTCAGGCAGCATTCTTTCGTCAATTATTTTTTGACACGAATCATTAGGCAACAATTTTTCCATGCCGGTACCAGTAGCCAGGTACACCTTATGAAGTTTCCGGCTAACGGCGATGAGAATGCCTGTGTTGTCGCTTTTATCGCCAACGCCCCACTTGTTGGCCATTTTAACGGCATAGTCTTTTATGTCTTTCTCATCACCATACATACTATCTGTAACCGTTACAATAGCAATTTCCATTCCTTTATATACCTGCCTGTCCATGGCCTGTATTAAAAGGTCTTTTACTGCCTTATCCAGCGCGGCGTTCTCTTCCTTGGTAAGATCCCCTTCAAAATCGTTAATAAAGCCAACGGGGCTGGGGTAATAGCTTTTTTGCTGCGACCATGCGCTTGAAGTGATGCTTATAAACAGTAGAAGGGCAACTAACTGTTTCATACAACCACATTAATGATCTTACCTTTTACATAAATGAATTTCTTGGGCTCAATGCCATTGGTCCATTTCTTTACATTCTCCAGTTCAAGTACCTGTCTCTTTACCTCGTCCTGCTCAATATCCAAAGCCAGCGCTATATGCGCCCTAACCTTACCATTTACAGAAACAGGGTATTCATGGGCATTCTCCACCAAATACTTTTCCTCTACCGTAGGAAAGGCCGCAAGATGAATGCTCTGCTCATTTCCCAGTTTCTCCCATAATTCTTCAGTAATAAAAGGAGCAAAGGGTGCCAAAGCTATAAGCAAAGACTCCAGAATATTCCTTTTGGTACATCCAGCGCTGCCTAATTCATTAACAC
>JAQBNQ010000038.1 GCA_028288545.1 Bacteroidota bacterium | reverse complement strand
AGCAGTAACGAAAACTCAGCCTACGGCAATGTGTTGAATGCGCAGGATAACACCCGTGTTCCGGGTGGCTCATCCGGTGGTTCGGCGGTGGCAGTGCAGGCTGGTTTATGTCATGCATCCTTAGGTTCCGATACCGGTGGCTCAATTCGCCAACCGGCCGCATTTTGTGGCGTGGTTGGATTGAAACCTACCTACGGCCGTGTATCGCGTTATGGATTGATAGCCTATGCTTCTTCCTTCGACCAGATAGGTCCGTTTACGCATTCTATCGAAGATGCCGCCCTTATTATGGAAGTTATTTCGGGCAAGGATAATCACGATTCTACTTCTTCATCACAACCGGTAACTTCATATTCATCCGATCTTGATTTTAAAGGCAAAGCGCGTATTGCCATCCTGCCATCAACCCTGCAAAGCGATGGCTTGCACCCGGAGGTAAAAGAAACCATTGAAAAGTTAACTGCTAAACTAAAACAGGACGGCCACACCATAGGAGAAGTTGAATTTGGCCTACTGGACCACTTGATTGCTACTTACTATGTGTTGTCAACTGCCGAGGCTTCCTCTAACCTGGCAAGATTTGACGGCGTCCATTACGGCTACCGCTCGCAAAACGCGTCAGAAATGGAACAGGTTTATAAACGTTCGCGCACCGAAGGTTTTGGCAAGGAGGTGAAGAACAGGATTATGCTGGGTACCTTCGTTTTAAGCTCGGGTTATTACGATGCTTATTATTCGAGAGCTCAGAAGGTGAGAAGAATTCTGACTGAAAAGATATTATCCATCTTCAAAGAATACGATTTTATATTAATGCCTACCACCCCAACGGTGGCTTTCCGCTTTGGCGAAAAAACCGCAAATCCGGTTGAAATGTACCTGGCGGATATTTATACGGTTTTGGCAAACCTTACCGGCATCCCGGCAATTTCACTGCCTTTGGCCAACGATAAAAACGGTTTGCCCATTGGCGTTCAGCTATTGGCCGGAAAGTTCAAAGAGGCTGCTTTGCTTGCGTTTTCCGAAAAATTGATGCAAATTGAGCACCCTAAATAGATTTAATAGACACTTAACAACCCATTCTTAGTAAAACCACCCATAAAACCCCAGCCTATCGCCCCATATCTACAGTTGATTAAGTAAAGAAATTTATTTTAGCGACATCTGGTAATTGTTACTGTTTGTTCAGTAACGGGCTTGTTGTTTTTTGCCTGTTTTTGAACGCCAATAACCATTGTCATTTGCCCATTTAACCCAGTGGAATGATAGCGTATTTAACCGGTAAAATTACCTTTAAGAGCCCCACCCATATTTTCCTGGAAACGGGAGGTATTGGTTATATGGTTAAAATAAGCCTCAACACCTTCGAGAAGATCCAACATCTGGACCATTGTAAATTGCAAACCTCGCTGATAGTAAAGATCGAAAACCAGTCCGTATCCGGTTACGACCTGTATGGCTTTTTTGAAGACATCGAAAAAGACCTGTTCGAGAAGCTGATCTCTGTATCGGGAGTAGGGGCAGCTACCGCGCGTATGATGCTTAGCAGCTATAAACCCGACGAGATAAAAAACGCGATCCTGACCGAAAACGAAGCACTGATACAAAGCATAAAAGGCATAGGCCCAAAATCGGCCAAACGCATCATTTTGGAGTTGAAAGACAAGGTTGGCAAGGTGAGCGGCGAACAGAATTTAGCATTCAGCCCAAACAATACAATGAAAGAGGATGCGTTATTTGCACTCCTTGCCCTTGGTTTTACAAAGCAGGCGGGCGAAAAGGTACTGGGCAAATTGCTGAGCGACGGGCATAGCCGTACCGTAGAGAGTTTGATTAAAGAGGCGCTGAAATTATTGTAGGGGGTAGAAGTTTTGGGTCTGCCCTACAGCATCATTTGCAGAAGGCGGCGCACAATTTACCTTAAACATTATAACACAGAAAGAATAAAATAGTTGAAAGGTACACGGAAAATATTTGGCGTTCTCTTAGCACTTTCGTGCTTTGCGGTCTTGTTTACGGCAGCTTATGCCGGGGGCAAGCGCCAGCCTATTCCGTATGTACCTCTTCCTTCTGAAATGCCGGGCGAACCCGGACCCACTGGCCCTACGGGTCCCACCGGCACAACAGGCCCCATGAAGGACCCCATGCACGACCGTACCGGCGATTTTGTTACTGATAAACAAACGGACCCTTTTTATTTAAAAGACCCACCGGTAATGGTAGAAGATGTGGAGTACGACCACACAACCGGTATGTACGTAATAACTGAAAAAATAGGTGGCAAAGATGTAAAGCCCCCTACGTACATGACTTACTCCGATTACCTAAAATACACCGAAAAGCAGGAACAGGCAGCTTATTTTAAGGACCGCGCAAATGCTGTTAACCTGGTAGAGGAAAAAAGTATTGTTCCGCCTATACAGGTAAAAAAGCAATTTTTCGACCGCTTGTTTGGTGGTAGCAAAATTGAAATAAAACCGCAGGGTAATGTCGAAATGACCCTGGGCGCTAATATTCAGCAAACAGCTAACCCAAACATCCCGATCCGTAACAGAAAAACCGGCGGTTTTGATTTTGACATGAACATCAACATGAATGTGATTGGAAAGATCGGCGATAAGTTGCAGTTAGGCGTTAAGTACAATACGCAATCGGGTTTCCAGTTTGATAATCAGGTTAAGATAGGTTACACAGGTGAGCAGGACGACATCATTAAATCCATTGAAGCAGGTAATGTTAGCCTTCCGTTACCAACGCGATTGATAAGTGGTAGCCAAACATTGTTCGGCGTAAAAACACAATTCCAATTCGGTCGCTTAACGTGGACCAGCGTTGTTTCGCAACAACAATCCAAAAAGGAAACAATGGTTATCGAAAACGGTGCCCAGCGCCAGAATTTCGAAATACATTCCGACCAATACGAAGAAAACAAGCACTTCCTTTTAGCCCAGTATTTCTACAATCAGTACGATGAAGCGCTTTCACGTTTACCAAATATCCGGAGCAACGTAAACATTACACGTATTGAAGTTTGGATAACCAACCGTAGCGGCGTTACACAAAATGTACGTGACGTGGCTGCTATGGCCGACTTAGGTGAGCCAACTCCTGCCTCTGGCTTTATTACTTCAACGGCCAATGGCGATGGCCGCCCACGTAACGAAGCGAATAATCTTTATAGTAAGTTGGTGTCGGTACCCAACCATCGTTTTGTTGATAATGTAGTTTCAACCCTTTTAAGTTATGGTTTGGAGCAGGGCCAGGATTTTGAAAAGACCTACGCCCGCAAACTAAACGCCAATGAGTATACCTACAACACGCAGTTGGGTTATATCTCTTTAAACTCGCAAATGAACCCTAACGATGTGTTGGGGGTAGCTTTCCAGTACGAATACAATGGCAAGGTTTTCCAGGTGGGTGAGTTTGGCGATCAGGTTCCGCCAGATTCCAATGCTACTTCAAAAGTACTTTACCTTAAGTTGCTGAAGGGAACGTCCCCCCGTACCAGTTTGCCTATCTGGAATTTGATGATGAAGAATATTTACTCGCTGGGCGCTTTTAACGTTAGTCCGCAGGATTTCTTCCTCGATATTTATTACAACGATCCCGGCGGCGGGTTAAAACGTTACATGCCACAAGGCTGTATTGAAGGTGTGCCCTTGCTGCGCGAATTGAATTTGGATAACCTGGATGCCAGTAATAATCCCCAGCCCGATGGTCTCTTCGACTTCATTCCGGGCGTTACAATTTTACCGCAAAACGGACGATTGATATTTCCGGTACTAAAACCCTTCGGCGCCGACCTTGCTAAAAAATTCTGTCCGCAGGATGCCGGTATTGTGCCAACTTATATTTACAGTCAACTCTACGACTCAACTAAATTTACCGCACAGCAATACCCCGAGTTTAACCGCTTTGTTATAAAAGGCCAGTACAAAGGTTCCAACGGCAGCCAGATTTCTTTAGGTGCCGGTAACATTCCAAAAGGTTCGGTGGTAGTAACGGCAGGTGGACAAAAACTAACCGAAGGAACCGATTACACGGTTGATTATAACTTAGGAAGGCTTACTATCATCAATCAATCCATCCTGAATAGCGGTCAGCAAATTAAAGTTGATTATGAAAACAACAACCAGTTTGCAACGCAGGTAAGGTCCTTGTTCGGTACACGTTTGGATTATAAAATAAGTCCCAAATTTAATATCGGTGCCACCTTAATGCAATTGTCCGAAAGGCCGTTTACACAAAAAGTAAATATTGGCGATGATCCTATTAAGAACACCATTATGGGTACCGATATTAAATACGAAACCAACGCCCCCTGGTTAACAAAAGCAATAAGCGCCCTGCCATTTTCAAGCACGAAGGAAATGTCAACCATCAGCACTTACGGCGAAATGGCTTATTTAAAACCCGGCCACAACCGTGCTATTAACGACCCCAGCAAACAAGGCCAGGTTTATATCGATGACTTTGAAGGAACCAGCACCGGTTACGATTTGAAGAACCCTTCCATCAGTTGGAAACTTGCTTCAACACCGCGTAACTCACCGGGTGCTAATGGGCAGATTCTATTTCCGGAAGCAAACCTGATAAACGATGAACGTTACGGTTACAAC
>JAQBNQ010000633.1 GCA_028288545.1 Bacteroidota bacterium | reverse complement strand
CGTATCTAACTCCGTAGTACCCAAGTTTACCATTGTTATAGGCAACAGTTACGGAGCCGGTACCTATGCCATGTGCGGCAAAGCTTACGACCCGCGTTTAATATATGCCTGGCCAACATCGCGTATTGCGGTAATGGGCGGCGATGCAGCTTCTAAAACACTTTTACAAATACAGGTATCTCAACTTAAAGCTAAGGGCGAAGAAATTAATCCCGATGTAGAAAAGAAACTGTTGGAAGATATTAAAGCCCGCTACACCAAAACGCTGGACCCTAAATATGCCGCTGCCCGCTTATGGACAGATGGTATCATCGATCCCCTGGATACCCGCAAGGTTATTTCTATGGGAATAGAGGCTGCCAATAACAGCCCTATTACAAAGCAGTTTAGCGTTGGGGTAATACAAACCTAAAGTAAGTGATTAACCTGCCACTTATACTTAGCCCATGCGGGCATCAGATAATTGCTGCCCAAACCATATTTTTTCAGGTAAAATACAGAGAGCCAACAAAACAACGGCATTTGTTGCTTAAAATCCGCTATTTAATCTTACCCTTAAAAGTTTTCTGGTACTCGTCGAACTTGGCTGTTTTGTAGCTGTTGCTGGCAACAAAGTTAAGGATGCCCTCAAACATACGCGGCTCCTGGTAACCCGGTACCGGAAAAATTTCGTTCAGGCTTTCGTCAAAGTAAACCGAGGTAGGGTAACTCATTTGGCCGTTCAGTATCTCTGCAGCTAACTCGTTATAACCGCGGTTGCCCTGTGCAATGTATTTGTAATCCTTGCCCCTAAAGTTAATAACGCTCTGGGTCTCGGCATCAAACTTTACCGCATAAAAATTCTGATTTACATAACTCACTATGTCTGCATTGGTAAAGGTACCTGCATCCATGCGTTTGCACCATCCGCACCAATCGGTATAAACGTCAACAAAAATTTTGCGCTTTTCTTTCTTTTCAGCTTCCTGAACATCTTTCCAGGTCATCCATTTAATACCATCGGTTTCAATAGCTTTTGGCTTATAACTAAACGAACAAATGGCTGATGCAACAATTGCGAACAAAATGAATATTGGCAGTTTTCTCATAATCCAAAAATAAAGAAAAATACCGGCGCTTACAATGCTCCGGGCTTAACCATAAGCCCCGTCAAACCGGAATACGCCGCTTAAACGGGTTAATTATAGTTAATGGCGCTTGTGTCCCTCTCGCTCTGCGTTCACTTCCACATTCCGAATTCCGCAATCCGCATTCTTCTAATGAACTATTACCTGCTTTTTGCTGGCGATGTGATTATTACAAAACATGGAGAAGATATAGGTGCCCGAAGGCAAGTCGGTGTTTGATATTACAAGGTCGTGAAAAGTATTATCTACCCGGTACTCCCTTATATCCCTGCCGTTAAGATCGCTTACTTTTATTACACCATTTTGTTCACCTTCAGGAAGATTAAAATCAACTTTTGTGGCAACTGAAGAAGGATTAGGACTTAAGCGGAAATCGCCATTATTATCCTGCGGCAGCATATGTACAATGGTAGTTAAACTGCCACCTAAACTGTAAACCTTAGCAGTGCCGTCAAAAAAGCTGATGATCATTTTAGTGCCCTGGCTGGTATTGTAAATAGGAACCATAGCATGGGGGATATTACCATTCACAATAGGCGAACCGGAAGTTGTAATGAACAAGGGAGTACCCGCCTCATTAAAAACACCGGTATAGGCTATGGTGGAGGTGCCAAAGGTTATCATAAACTCAAGGCTATCATCGGTATTAAACAAATGCTCGCTTATATACATGATACTTACCGTTGAAAAATTGGTGTAGTTTATATTTGGAATAGAGCTAAAGGCGCTGATCCACATCGGTCTGCAATCAATGCTTTTCCAAACCGAGTGATCCATGTTATAGATGGTTATTGTTTTACGGGAATCATCGGAACTGTTGGATATTCTTACATATTTTTCACCGGAAGCTTCCAGGTTTATCATATACAGACTGCCCACCTCATTAAACAGCGAAGCCGAATCATAGGAGTGCTCGAAAGTAATTTGCGCAGAAGAAAATTTGACGATGATGGCGAATGCAATAAGTAAAAGTGACTTTTTCATAGGGAATAGTTTTAGTTCTGGTTTCTGCCAGCGAAGATGGAGACATTACCCTGAACTGCTACCCTATTGTAAAAATTTCTTACACCCCCAAAGAGATATTCTGCATTTACTCATGCATTTGGGTATTCAATTCCGCATTCCGAATTCCGCATTACACCTATTCCTCGGTCATCGCCATCCAATTGCGGTAATTGCGCGATAGCAAGGTGCCTACATACACAAATAGAATGATGAAATAGGCCAGGTATATTTCGTTGCAATACCAGTTTATAAAGGTGTGGAAACGGTTTTCCTGCAGTATTTGGCCGCCGTTGGCGTCGGTTATATATACAGGTTTGCTGAGTTCGTTTGCCAGCAGATATACTACCAGCCCTAAAAAAGGTAGTGCCATGGTGTACCAAACAAGGTTAACACCTGCCAGTACTTTTTTACCCGAACTTTTGAAGACATGATGGAACATATAAAACGTGGCGAGTATAAGCAGCAACATGATGTAAATGGCAACTTCATGCCTTAAAGCAACTGCCAATAGGGCCACCAGTATCATTATTACACCTGCCCCCACCAATGATATAAG
>JAQBNQ010000614.1 GCA_028288545.1 Bacteroidota bacterium | reverse complement strand
ACGGTTTTATCGGGCGATAGTCCAATTACGTAAACGTCATCCTGGCTGTTACCACCATAATAGTTTACTTTTAACAGATCAGATCCATCGAATTTTATTTTATAAAGAATACCATCTCTGTTCGATCCGTTACTTTGTGTTGATGGATCGGCATAAGTAGAATCGTAACCATATGCAAAAGTGGTATAGCCATGCGATATCTGCATGTTAATAGCGCCACCGCAATAAACGTTACCCTGGTCATCATGATCAACGGCAAATAAATATTCATCAAAAGTTGTACTATTATCATCAAACCATGCTCCCCATTTCAAACTAGGGTCAATGATCAGTGCATAACGATTATCTATTTTGCTCTGAGCCTCAAAAGAAGCGACATTACCATTTACTTTAAAAGTGATTTTAACGGCAACTTTTTTTCCATCAATTATTTGGTAAGCTTCCGGGATATCAAATTTCACATCGTCAAAATGCATTTTGGCCGATAGATTCCCCTTTTCATCAACACTTAAGCCTTCCAAACCTTTAAAGCGCATCTTAATATTATGGTAATCAACACCGGCATTAACAATCCAGTCAAATTCAATGTGGTGATCTTTCTGGCTATATAAACGAAGATCAATACCATTATATATATTCTGCAATGTCAATTCACCAAATGAAGCAACGTCTGACGCCCATTTTGACTTGTCATCCAAAAAGTAGTTATACCTTGTAACCTGCTCATTACTTTTAGTTGTTGTAAAGCCAGGATTGTATCCTTCAAAGAAAAGGCCCCATTTTTGGCAACCCCTTACCTCGTTTTCCGGTTCACCTTCTTTTTCAGGTGTTTTATCCAGTTCTGCTTCCATTGCTTCTGTCCGGTTCTCCGATAGGAAAAATATCTGGTCGCGCTTAACCATCATATCCCCGATATTAGTATGACCTATGGAGATAACATCGCTGGCCCACTGTCCCTTGTTCTCTTTAAAGGAGATAGTGTTAAGTGATTTTTTCAGCGTTTCCTTTAGCTGAGTTTTGCTCAAACCGGAATTAGCCGCCGTTGCTGCAGGTAATGCATTTGCAGTTTGCGCTTTTCCAACCTGTGCATTGAAACTCAATGCCAGAATTGCAACGGCAATAAAAAATATCTTACCGCTTAGTGTAAATGTTCTTTTGTCCATAGGTGTATACTTTGAAAGAGAAGTCTTGAAAGAAGGAAGTATAAAATTTTTCATCAGGCCTTAATATTGATTGGTAAAAACAATAACAGGGGAAAGGCACAAGCCTATTCCCCTGTTATCTTTAATATATTATTTGTTATAAAACATTTAGAATCAACCACACACACGGACACACCAACCGACACGGGTCCCAAACCCTTTATCGGAGCAAAATATTCTTTCAATGAAACAAATAAACTTGCATCAAATTTCCCCATCCATGTTGTTTTTATGTACCGGAAGTCCTAAAACCGGTCATATTTTTGTCACAATCGGACGCAAAAGTATTATTTTTTGCGTAAAATATGTAACAACACAAATTAAGTTTCTAAAAAAATTCATTCTCCGAGTCGGGTGTAAAATAGCAATTTTTTGTCAAAAAAAATCTTTCCCAAGGCTTTTATCAAGTTACATATTAACATATGCGATATGACTGTCTAATAAATTAGTTTTCAGACCAATTCTGCGGTCATGGTTATATTTGTGTTAAATAATTTTGAAACGGGACAATTTGCTTTTGCATCTGCAGCGCATTCATCAAATTTTTCTTTGCTTATACCAGGTACTTTAGCTTTAACCACCAAATCCGAACCGGTGATGGCACCGTTATCGAGCGTAATGGTGCAGTTGGTTTCGATTGTATCCGGTGTAAATCCGGCGGCTCCCAGCGCAAAACTGAGTTTCATAGTAAAACAACCGGAGTGTGCTGCGGCCAGTAGCTCCTCAGGATTGGTACCGGTGCCTTCGGCAAACCTGGAATTAAAGGAATATTGGGTTTTGCTTAAAACATTGCTTTGTGTGGTTAAATTGCCATTACCTTCTTTTCCACTTCCGTTCCAAACGGCCGTTGCTGTTCTTTTCATACTTCGTAGTTTTAAAAATGATTAGGAATATTGACACAAAAATTAGAAAAATATATGAGTTGACCTATTTAACATTTTTCTAAGTCCCCGTCCTTTGGTATTATCACATGGAAATTAAACCCGTTTTTATGGAAAATGTATTTGCTACCGACCGGATAAAAGAATTGCTGCCCCGGGTAATTGAGTTTGTTAAAACCGAGTTATTACCCCTGGAAGCGGATCATCATAAAAGACCATTTTCAGAAACTGCCAAAATTCTTGTCGGAAAAAGAGATAAAATAAAGGCTGCCGGTTTGTGGGGATTGCACTTGCCAAAAAATGAAGGTGGCTTGGGTTTAACCCTTTGCGAATTCGGACAATTAAGCGAAACACTTGCACTTGCACCATTATACGGCCATTACGCCTTTAACTGCCAGGCACCGGATATTGGCAACATGGAATTATTGAGCAAATTCGCCTCAAAGGACATCAAGCACCAATTTCTTGAACCCCTGCTGGAAGGCAAAACGAGAAGTTGTTTTTCAATGACAGAGCCCGAGTTTGCAGGTTCCAATCCCGTTAAAATGGGTACCACCGCTGTCCGAAACGGAGATGAATATATAATAAACGGACACAAGTGGTTTACCAGCGGCGCAGAGGGCTCGGCCTTTGCAATAGTGATGGCCGTTACAAATGCAGATGCGCCACCGCATCAAAGAGCCAGTATGATAATTGTGCCTACAAATACCCCCGGCTTCAATATTGTTCGAAATGTATCCGTATTCGGTGAACCGGGTGACGGCTGGGCCAGCCATGCTGAAGTTACTTACACCAATTGCCGGGTACCTATATCATACCTGATAGGCGATGAGGGCTCAGGTTTTAAACTGGCACAGGAAAGACTTGGACCGGGTAGAATACATCATTGCATGAGGTGGGTTGGCATTGCCGAAAAGGCATTTGCAATGATGTGCGAACGCGCTGTTTCGCGCGAGATTGAAGAGGGCGTAAAGCTTGGAGAAAAACAATTTATACAGGGTTTCATTGCCGAAAGCCGGGTAGAAATAGATGCTTCACGATTGTTGGTTTTGCGCACCGCAGATAACATTGACAAGTTAGGAGCAGCACAAGTGCGCGATCAGATATCCGGCATTAAATTTTATGTGGCCAACATGATGTTACGGGTGCTTGACCGGGCTATACAAGTCCACGGCGCTTTAGGTGTATCGGACGACACAATTCTTTCGTCTTTATACAGGCATGAACGCGGAGCCCGTATTTGGGATGGAGCCGACGAGGTGCACAAACAAAATCTTGCACTAAGCATTTTAAAAAATTACGGGTTGGATGTAAAGAAAAAACGCACCGGTAACTAGCTACAATGTAATACATGCACATATCCATCATTCAATCAAACAATTAAATAAATAACAATGGCTGATATTAAAACAGATATAGCGGCTAATATCCGATCCGGCGAGGAACTGGACATTCAAAAACTGAATACCTTTTTAAAAGAAAGGCTTCCTGGCATTGGTGAGATAATCAGCATAACCCAGTTTCCCGGAGGCTTTTCAAATTTGACTTATTGTCTTAAAACAGCGGACAAGGAATTTGTTTTACGTCGCCCGCCTTTTGGTGCAGCCATAAAATCCGCGCACGATATGGGACGCGAGTTTAAAGTTCTGAGCCTTTTAAAGGACCACTACAATAAAATTCCGCAACCGGTTATTTACTGTGAGAATGAAGAAATAATTGGAGCACCGTTTTATATTATGGAACGAATTAATGGCGTAATTCTCAGAGCAAGCAATGCGCCAAAAATGAATTTACCCGCTAATGTGTTGAGGAAAACCTCTGAGGCGCTAATTGATAATTTTGTAGTGCTGCATTCCATTGATATTCACTCCACTGGTTTAGTACAATTGGGCAGACCTGAGGGTTACGTGCAAAGGCAAGTGGAAGGTTGGACCAAACGCTATTACAATGCCGAAACCGACAAAATAGACACGCTGGATTCAATCGCTAACTGGATGAAGGATAAAATACCTGCGGAGCAAACCGCTGCTTTTATACACAACGATTACAAATATGACAATGTAGTTTTGGACACCAACGACCTTTCGAAAATTATTGCTGTGTTGGATTGGGAAATGGCAACCGTTGGTGATCCGCTAATGGACCTTGGCGGCACACTGGCTTACTGGAGCGAAGCCGGTGATACTGATGAGGTGAAATTTTTTAACCTAACCTGGTTACCGGGAAATCTTACACGGCAGGAAGTAATTGAAAGATACGCGGAAAAAAGCGGAAGAGATGTTTCCAATATCTTATTCTACTACATTTTTGGGCTCTATAAAAATGCTGTAATTGCACAACAAATATATGCGCGATGGAAACAAGGGCACACTAAAGATCCCCGATTCGGTGCGTTACTTCCAATCATTAAAGGGCTTGGCGTAAAAGCGCAAAATGCTTTAAATAAATTGAGCGTTTAATTTCAACTGGCATCAGCCCCGCATATAACCGGCAGAACATTTAAGCACATTTCCATTTCTATTTTCAGGAAAAAAATTAACAATACCATTTACAAAGGTGTGAATGATGTAAAACGTTTTTGTAATTGTGTAATAGCAATGATTGCAAACCAACAACCTTTACCCCACTCTTAAACCTAAAACAGAAACGATGAAAAAATCGGTGTATGCATTAGCACTTGGCACAATCATTGCCGGAATGACCTTAACTTCTTGCGGCTCAAAGGAACAAAAGTTGGATGATGCAAAACAAAATTTACAAGATGCAAAAGAAGAGGTGAAAGTCGCCGAAAAGCAACTCAATCCTGAATATGTGTCATACCGGGCAGAGGAAGAACAAAAAATAACTGCCAATGAAACGCGGATTACCGAACTAAGAACTAAAATAAATAAGCCTGGCAAAGCACCCCTTGACGACTGGCGCAAAAAAAGAATTGATGAGTTGGAACAAAAAAATGCGGAATTGCGAAGCAGACTTTATGGATACGAGAAGGAACGTTCAGACTGGGAGGCCTTTAAAAGCAAATTTAACAGCGATATGGATAAACTAGGGGACGATTTTCGTGACTTTGGAAAAGACAAAAAATAAAAAAGCGTAGTATAACCAGGCTCAAAAAGAAACGATGGAAACCGAACAGGAATTGAATTCTAAAATTTTGGCAATTACCATGAAGATACAATCCTTGTATCCCCGAATTGTATAAAAACCTGGCGGAAATGCCCATTACAATACCTAATGTAAATGACCCACACATAAATATTAAAACCCTTAGAGATTATTATGAATCGCTGCTGAGCTTAATGAGCAAACACTCCAATACCAGCGGTCTATAAATCACCGGCCACCTATAAAATAGATAGCGAACTTTATAACTCTGCAATTTGGATATAAGTCCGGGCCTTAGTCCCGGATTTATTATTTCTGAAAATTGGTATCTGAAATTAATTTTCAGTACTTCTTCTTTTCCGCACCTGGCTATATATTGAAAGTACAAGGAGTAAAAAAAACACGGAAATAATTAACCAGCCCATAAAGGTTAATTGATGGAGATAATTGAGAATTGACTGCATATTTTTTAGGTGTAACAAAAAAATACAGATAAAGTTCAGTACTGCTTAGTCCAAACACATTGATTATGAGAGGTTACAGCCAAAGCGTAATGTTCGCGGCAAAAATCAGCGCAATAATTTTCATACATCCTTGTTAGAATATAGAGTAAGGTTTTTGTAAGGAGTTTGAATCACCGATAATTATATTTTATCATTAAAACCAAAAACGTATGGAAACCAATCAAACCGGACCAAGGCAGAAAAAGCTTTTCATCGCCGTGGTAGTAGCGATGTTGCTTATCAATAGTGTTACCCTTTATTTTATGTTTTCTGAAAAGCACGACAAGAACGAGTTGGCGGTACAAAAAACAGAACTACAGGAAAATTATACAAAGCTCGATCAGGATTATAAAAATGTTTCTGACTCACTGGATTTGCAGCGCGTGGAAATTGGCCAGTTGAAAGGCAAAAATTCTGAACTGGATAAAATTATTGCAGAAAAGCAAGAAATGATAGACCAGGAAAAAGCCGAATTGGCGAGTTCGTATTCAAAGAACACATTAACGAGCGGCGAACTGAATAAGGCCAGAAAACTGATAACACAATACGAAGGCTCGATCGCCGAGCTGCAAAAAAAGCTGGAAGATTTTACGGTGCAAACACATCATCTTACCGCACAAAACGAACAACTAAGTACCGACCTTAATTGTGAAAAAGAAACCACCGCTGACTTAAGTGATAAGAATGAACACCTGAGCAAAAAAGTTGAAGTCGGTTCATTTTTGCAAATACCTAAAGTTGATGTTGAAGCTATCCGGAAAAAGAATAATGGTGATGAAGTTGCCGTTAAAAAAATAAAGTCGGCTGAGAGTTTAAAGGTAAGTTTTGAAACTGGTGCAAATAAAGTACTGGATCCAGGTAAGGTTAGTTTATATGTACGCATTATTAACCCCAAAGGCGAAACTATTTCTGTAGCTGAACAAGGCTCTGGAATTATTCCTGCTACTGAAACCACCAAGCCAATTCAATACACTAAAAAGACAGATATAAGCTGGAATCAAAACAACAAGAAAGTAGTTGTTTACTGGACACGCTATATTAAAGATCCGGGAACTTATAAAGTAGAAGTTTATCAAAGCGGACATGTAGTTGGACGTGGAGCTGTGACATTAAGTTAGCAGCTAAAGAATGGTCTCCGTACGTGCCTTTCCGCTTATTGCGGGAAGGCATTTTTTTATTTATTGAATTAACCATTTAAACCGCATTAGCCGCAAAATCAGTAATCCCAGGCAAGAACTCATTTGGTTTTTCAACTTATCCCGTTAATCCGATTTACTTAAAAATATAAAACCACCGGTAATTCATCTTTCCTTCCTTTTGATAAACGCTGATAACTTTTCCCGAATCAATGTCGTCGTATACATAGCGGGGAACGGTAATGTCAACATTTTCACTTTTTGCCAGCCAGGGTTTGGCGATGAGATGATAACTGCTGATGTAACCCGAAGTAACATATTTGCCCGTTATCGCTGTGTTATAAATTTTGGGTACAGACCTGTCGAAATAGCAATTATAAAAAACGGAAACGCTATATCCATAAGCCAGGCCAATAAAAACGGTAAAAACGAAAATGAAGGCGCTGCCCCGACCCAAAAACTCTTTGCGTTTATAAGCAAGCGCACCGGTATAAAAACCACAGATTAACAGGGCAGGCCAATCAATATTTACAGTATCAATTTCGTTGTAATAGTTAGCAGTGCGGTAGAAAAGTGCCAGGGGCGGCAGCATAATAGCAACGCTTAATGCGGGGTAGGCGCTACCCCTTGGATTATTAAACCTGATCATCCCTTTAAAATGACGATACGTTATAATGGCAACAATTGGAAATATCAAACACAGCAAACATAAAACGCCAGCGTACTCGGAAAAAAAATAAACCCAAAGCATCAGGAAAATGGCTGCGATGTTAAGAGCTTTTGTTATTTGCCTGGCTCTTTTAAGTTTCTCTGTTCTTTCGCCAAGGCTGCCTCCGAAAGATTCATTTTCGAGTATCTGCTGCTCTTCCCGTTGCTCTTGCCAATAATCAAGATCGTGAAAATTTTCCGCCAGCCAGGCTTTTACCTCCTGGTACTTTTCGATGTACACACCGATTCGGATATTTTTTGCGGAATCTTTTTGGGGATGGAGAAAAATGGAAATATTCCTGCGGGTAAATCCTTTGATGCTCTTCAAATCCAACTCTCTCTTGTGAAAAAGGCCCGATACTTTAATAGAATCATTAGTAATAATTACC
>JAQBNQ010000608.1 GCA_028288545.1 Bacteroidota bacterium | reverse complement strand
TTGGCCTAATACAAAGCTAATTGGCTGGTTTCTATCGTAAGATGAATCAAACTTAGAGCCGTCTGTAAGTTTACCTGTGTAATGAACTGATACGGTTTTACCTTTTTCAGCCTTAACGCCTGTTCCTTCCTTCTCAACTATGTAATACAAGCCACTGGCAGTTTTCTTTGCCGCAGGGAAATTCTTTTTTACAAAGTCTTCAGCCGAAATATTTTTTGCTTTATCTGCTTCTGCTTTTTGAGCAGCAAATTCATCGGCCTTTTTCTTCAATAATTCGTCCTTCTTTGCAAACACCGCTGCTGCATCAAATTCTTCTGCGTCTTTACCTACACGAACGATATTTATCTTTTGAATTACTTCGCCGTTGTTGATCTGGGCGATTAATGGCAATCCTTCAACAACATTACCAAAAATGCTGTGCTTGTAATTTAACCATGTGGTTGGCCCTTCAGTAATAAAGAACTGAGAGCTGTTTGTAGCAGGTCCTGAGTTTGCCATAGCAAATACGCCTGGCTTAGCAAAGGTAAGCGATTGGTCAAACTCATCGCCAAATGCATATCCTGCCCCACCTTGTCCTGTTCCTTGTGGATCACCACCTTGAATCATAAAAGGTTGTGGAGTATGGATACAACGGTGAAATATCAAACCATCATAAAAACGTGTTCCTTCAGGTTTTGCGGTATTTTTGATCTTCCCTTCAGCCAAACCTACAAAGTTAGCCACTGTAACAGGCACTTTTTTGTACTCAAGTTTACCTACAATTGTTCCTTTTGAAGTTACTACCTCGGCATATAGGCCTGGTTCGTCCTTCCACTTCTTTTCTTCGGCAGTTGGTACATAAACTGCGGTTTTTGCCGGCTCGGTTGGTGCCATTGTATTAGATTCTTCTGTTTTGTTTCCTTTAGCATTGCAGGATGTAAGTAATCCGGCTAGTAAGGTTAGGGTTAAAAAAAACGGTTTTGTGATGCTATTCATGGTTTATTGTTTTTGCGTTATCAATTCAACTTAAGCGATTCCAAAGCTTCTAAAAACTTCTTCTCGGTAATAGCCGGATTAGCATTGCTTACTCCTCCTGCAGCATTTCTGTGCCCCCCTCCCTCAAAAAAAGTACGGGCAAACGTATTTACATCAATATCTCCACGCGAACGAAACGAAATTTTGATCCGGTCAGGCTCCTCGCTAAAGTAAACACTTACTTTAACTCCCTCAATTTTAAAGGGGTAATTTACCAGCCCTTCACTATCGCCCGACTGCAAATTAAATTTTTTTATCTCAGCCTGACCTATCATAATATATGCCACCTGATTATTCTTTACAAGTTTTAACTTCTCATTTAAGCAGTACCCGAAAAACCGAAGTCGCGACTCGCGAAACACATTATTTACTTTTTCGCTAACGTAATCGGGCCGGGCCCCTTTATCAATTAGGGCTGCAGCTACCTGGTGAGCGTTTGAGGTGGTATTGTTGAACTGGAAAAAACCATTATCCGTAACAATCCCTGTATAAAGGCATTCTGCTATTTTATCATCCAACAGGTCCGTCTCACCCATATCGGCGATAATATCATATATCATTTCGGCAGTGGCGCAGTACTTTACGTTACCAAAAGCCAAATCGGCAAAGTTTTCGGGCTGCTGATGATGGTCTATCATCACCTTGTAAGCTGTTGAAATTTTTATGGCTTCTCCAAGGGTCTCAAGGCGCGTAAGGGCATTAAAATCCAGGCAAAATATGAGCTCCGCGCTTTTGATCCTTGCTTCGCAAATCTTTTTCCCCATACCGTTTTCATAAACCATTATGCTATCGGTGCCGGGTATCCACTTTAAATTGCTGGTATAAGTGTTAGGCGAAATAAAACTGACCTCGTGCCCTTTTTTTTCCAGGAATATTTTAAAGCCAAGCGAGGAACCTAAAGCATCGCCATCGGGATTGCGATGGGTTACTATAACCACGTTTTTGGGCAAGGAAAGTATCTCCTTTAATTTAGTTATCTCGGCGTGTGGAAATTTCATTAGAGTTGCGAAAGTAAAAAATTAGGACAATTCTTGTCAATTATATCTTATCTGTGGGTTAAGGCAATCTGCATATTACCGATTAGATATTATATTTAATCCGATGAGGGAATTCTTCTCTGTTATTCTTCTGTTTCTTACAACGTTTGCCTTTCCGCAGTCAACCACTACAGGAAGCTTGAAAGGGCATATAACTGCCGAAGGAGAAAAAATGGACCTGGCCTCCATATCCTTGCTTAAAACCACATTTAGTACTAACAGCGATAAACGGGGCCAATTTGAATTAGAAGGCGTTCCCCCGGGTAAGTACCAGTTACGGATAACTTATGTGGGGTATGAAAATTTCCAGCAGGAGGTTATAATTACATCAGAAGGCCAAACCGAGGTAGCCGCTGAATTGATCCCCCTGGCTTCAAACTTAAAGGAGCTAGTGGTTACCGGTACCCTTAAGGAAGTTAGCAAATTACAAAGCGTTACCGCGGTTGATGTTTACACCTCAAAGTTTTTCCTGCGCAATCCTTCGGCTAATGTTTGGGAAGCATTGGGCAATATTAATGGAGTATTTCCAGATGTTGACCAGGGTGTATCGAACACCAGCGACGTACAAATAAACGGGTTGGAAGGAAACTACACCATGATATTGATTGACGGAGTGCCGGCCATGAACGGCCTTGCAGGTATTTACGCGCTCAATGCTTTCCCTACCAATAATATTGATAAGGTTGAAGTGCTGAAAGGGGCTTCATCTTCGGTTTATGGTTCAGGTGCAATAGCAGGAGTGATCAATATCCTTACAAAGGACCCAGCAAACGCGCCTAAGGTTTCCGCTAATATCGAGCTGACCTCCAAACTTGAAACTGTAGCGGATATTTCGGCTGCATTCAAGTTTAAAAAGATAAGTACCATATTATCGCTCAGTGCAGATAATTCGAACTTCAGGTGGGACAATAACCATGATAATTTTATGGATATACCTTTAACCAACAGGGTAGCCTTTTATAATAAATGGAGTTTGGATCGCAAAGACAAACGCATAGCTACTTTTTATGCACGCTACCTTTTTGAAGACCGCCTTGGGGGTCAAATGAACACACCGGACCATTTAACAGGCAGCGACCAGTTTTATACGGAATGGATCAGAACCAATCAATGGCAAACGGGCTTTCAGTACCAGCTACCTTTTAAAGAGAAAGTATTA
>JAQBNQ010000607.1 GCA_028288545.1 Bacteroidota bacterium | reverse complement strand
GCAACACCTGGTCGCGGTCGCCGTTGCCGATGCCCTCGATGAGTTGTTTAATCGCCTCTGGCTGATCGCCGGACGGTTGGTATGGTAGGAAGTATATTGCCCCATATATTAAACTCTGGCCGCGTAGTTTCCATTTCGGGAACGTTGCTTGTGCCTAACGCGGTATCGTTACCCGGAACAGTGATCTCTACATTTTGAAAATTTACGTTTTCTACCGGATGGCCCGGTATTCCGGTAATAGAGCAAGGTATGTTGGTTTGCGACGTAGCAGTTATATCCGTTAGCCAGATGTTGCGTAAATACTTTACGGTTGGTGCGGGGAAAGTATCGCCGGTATAGCGGTTAAAGCGCTCGCATAACCTGATGAAGATTGAAGTTTGTGTTGGCGTGTTTACATGTATTCTTTCAAAATAGATCGAATCGGCTGAGCCGCCATCGGCAATGGCAATGTACATGGCGTTAAAAGGAACCTCAGGCAAGGTAAATGAATTGGGAACAACGGTAATATCCTAGAAACGGATATTTACCAGTGGCCCCAGCGTTTCATTACCAACTTTTATGGCCCGTTCGTAACTGGCCATTGTACAGTTGCACACTAACACGTCGCGGCAGATTCCTTCGCTGTGGGTTTTAATAGGCAAGCAGTCGTCATTAGTATCAAAGCGCGAATTTTCAACTAATACATTGCGGCAGCAATCAATGTCAATACCATCATTGCTGCCCCAGGTGGTGTTGTAAATGCTTATGGCATTAATGTGCACGTTGGTGCAGCCAACGATATGACCCATCCACTGTGGCGCTTGTCTCAGGTTTATGCTGTCGATAATTACGTTATTGCAATCGTGGATCCTTAAGCCAAAGGGCCTGTAATTTTTACTGATAGATAAGTAGCCGATACCAAACCCATTTCCGTCAACAGTGCCTCCGCCGGTAATGCGGATATTGTTTTCATCTTCAGCAAATACCAAAGAGTGGGTGGTATACGTGTCGCTCCATGACCTTACATTATAAGGTAGCGAGGGATAGTCGGCATCGTTGGGCATGGCTCTTAAAGTTGTTCCACTTGTAACGCGTAACGTTACGTTGGACCTGAGAACAATGGTTGAGGAAATATAAACCCCGTTATTTATTATCACTTCGCCACCCCCGGCATTAAAAACACTATCGATAGCTTTTTGAATGATGCTTGTATTGATGGCTGAACTATCGCCAATAGCACCGAGGGTGCTTACGTCAATACTTATTTGAGAATAGGAAATACCGGCTGCAAAAAGCAGAATAGTTATGGCGGTTGCGCGAATGCTTGTAATCATTCCCAAGTTTCGCTGTTAATGGTTAAGGAAAAGTGAGCAAAACTTTAAGGAATGAACCAGTGCCAATCAAATGCTATAACTGCAGGCTTTCCAACTCTTTCAGGTAATCGTGTTGCAGATCTTCGTGCAGGGATGGGAGTGCGGTTTTTATTTTTTTGCGTTGTTGCTCGTATAGTTTAGTGAGTGCCGTGCTTTTGTGAATAGGAATACCTGATTGTTTTAGCTGAATGCAAAAGTGAAGGAGCAATTGTATCTCCACGGTTTTAGATCCTGTATAGCGGATAAACTTATTGGTGCTACGCACAATTTTACGAATGCTTTTTTTAAGCAGGTATAGGTTATTCCCTTTTGCCAGTTCACTGAATTGTATGTCCATATCGTCTTTAACGCTTTTGATGTATCCATCCTCATCATGGGCTTCAAAAAGCAGGTAGGTGAGCAGTTCCTTGTTTTCTTTTTTAAAGCGGGCAAGGCGGGTGCATAACTCCAACAGTTTTGAAGCCGAAAGGTGCTTCATTTCATCTTTCAATTCGTTTACCGTGGCTGCCTTCATTTTTTAGGGTTCATCTTTTTGATTGGGTCGAGTAATTGTTCCAGTCCGTTTAATTTGATAACATAAAGTGTTGTGAGCAACATACCTAATTTGCCCGGTGGAAAACCTTTGCGCTGAAACCATTCGAGATAAGACACCGGCAAGTAGCAAAGCACCCGGCCTTTGTATTTACCAAAAGGCATTTCCATTGTTACAAGCTGCATTAATATTTGAGGGTCCGGTGCAGTATCGAGTGGCTCCATAATGTAAATCTACGGGTAGTTTAGCAAAGCCAAAATATAAATCAAATGCTACTCATTTGGGTAAAAGAATCCCCGGATACAACATATCGCTTATTTGGTTGTTCTATTATAAACACAAGTGGCACAGTTATTTGTGTTTATAGTTTAAGATTTTTTTTCAGGAACACTAAAAACCAAAGCCATGTTGAAGAAAACCAAAAAGCCAGCTAAAAAGAGCGCTAAGAGCGCTGCTAAAAAAGCAACTAATACGGTGCAGAAAAAAGTGAAGAGTGCTGTAAAAGCAGGAAAGAAAGTGGTAAAGGCCATAGCTAAAAAAGGAGTAAAAGCAGCCGTTAAAAAATCAGCCAAAAAGGTGACATCTGCGATACAGGGTAAGGCAAAAAGCACTGCTAAAAAGGTGACGTCCGCTATAAAGGGTAAGGCAAATGGTTCTGCTAAAAAGGTAGTAAAGAAAGTAGCGGCAAAAGTAAAAGCTGTAGCCGCAAATAAACCTGTTGCAAAGACGCCGACAAAGAAATTGCCAAAGCAGGCAAAACCTCAACAGGAATCACCTGAGGCGCCTATTGTATTACATGGAGAAAACCAGCATTTTATTCCGGCACATAAATTAGAACTGCCGGCAAGGATTGAGGACGGCCGCAAGGTTGAAAAGGTTTTTCATAACCGCGAGGAAGTTGCATTGCACCAGGAAAATCAAAAAGCAAAAGCCGCTATGGCATCGCGCATGGGCCGCAAAAGAATCTTTAAAATATTAGGACGCGGATAAAACGGGTGTTATGATACGCAAACTTAAATCGGGGCAATACCGCATTTACTCGCGCAAGGTAAATTCAAAAACAGGGAAGAGAAGAAACCTGGGAACCTTTGATTCTATTGACGCGGCTAAAAAACATGAGCGGGAGATTCAGTATTTTAAGCATCATTAATTACTATTTGCCCCGGCCGTAAATAACGGTGAGCACGGTATAGATCATGATCTTAAAATCCATCATTACGCTCATGTTTTCGATGTAGATGATGTCGTACTTTAGACGTTTTACCATTTCTTCTACAGTAGAGGCATAGCCATATTTTACCATGCCCAGCGAAGTGATACCGGGCTGAACCTTAAATACCTGTCGGTAGTGCGGGGCAATTTCGATGATGCGGTCGGCAAAGTAACGGCGCTCGGCGCGAGGGCCCACAATGCTCATTTCTCCTTTAATAACGTTAATAAACTGTGGCAACTCGTCAATACGATAGATGCGTATGGTTTTGCCGATGGAGGTGATTCTTTCATCGTTTTCTCCGGTTAGTTGCGGGCCATTGGTTTCGGCATTTATACGCATGGAGCGGAACTTGTAAATTTTAAAGGGCTTACCGTGCTGGCCCAACCGTTCCTGCAAATAAAAGATGGGTCCTCCGTCAGTCAGCTTAATCCTTAGCGCAACAAACAGCGTTACCGGCAATGTAAATATCAAAGCTAAAATGGACGCGATAACATCAAACCAGCGCTTGGTTATTTTCTGCCACTCGCTGAGTAGCAAAGGTGGTATTTCAATAAACCCCTCGCCGATTGCGTGATTCATTCTTACTGTGCGCGAAAGGATATCGTACATATCGGGAATGATACGAATGGTAACGTTTTTATCAGCAAGCCGGACAATGATATCGTTCAAAAGGTGATGTTCGGATGATTCAATGGCAATGATGATCTCTTCTATACTTGGATTTTGTTCCAGCACCGTTTCAAGTGCATCCAGCTTTCCTAATTCTTTTAATTCTTTGGTTAAGGTATTCTGTACCCGCCCATTTAATTCCAGGTATCCCACAAAATGAAACCCGAAATTGCGTTCGCGTTTTTTCATTTCCTCGTACAGGTCGTTAGCGCGTTGGCTGCTACCTATTACCAGGGTATTGAAGCCCACTTTGCCACTCCAGATGTTGGTTTTCACGCGATACAAAATTGCTATGCGGGCTATAACTGTAAACAGGAATTGAAGCGATAGCAATACAAGGAAGGTGAAATAGTAATCGTGAAAATTTCTTACGTAATCATTCAACAGTAAAAGAAAGAAGATAAGGATAGCGCCGAAAAAAGTGACGATAAGTGTTTTACCTAATTCCTGTAAGCGCGATTTTTTGTAAAGATCGGTGTATGTGCCGGTAAGGTAATGGAAGAACAGCCACAACTCAGGTACAATGGCAATGCCCACAAAAAAATTGCTATCCTGAAAAGGGATATTGAAATTAAAATGGTGGCCTTCAATAAAGCATTTACGGAAAAGGAATACAAAGTACCACGTAAGCACCGAAGCGAGATAATCGCCAAATAGATACGCCCAGATTATTCTTTGCCTTTGTTTCATTACACGGTTTCAACAGACTATTGATGCACTACCTTAATATTATCTAACCACACACTGCCGGCATTGCCGCCGACGGGTTTAACTGCCTCGAAATACAAGGTGTAGTTATCTGCTTTTAAAATACCAACCAGGTTACTCAGTTTAATATACTCTTTATTCCAATATGCTTTGGGTAGCAAAAACAAAACAGGTGTTGGGCTGGGCGAACTACCGGTATAGTTTCCGATAATGCCTACCCAAAATGGAACGTCGCTTTTGTAATCCATTTCAAGCCATACTTCCTGGCCCGATGGCAAAGGAAAGGCGTGAGAGTTTTGAACCAATAATATATCCGTATCTGTTGCAGTTACCGTTATCTGTCCACATTTGGTCCCAAAATATTGGGTGGTGCTATCAAAGTAGCTATAGTGCATTGTTGAATCGAAGTCTTTATTAAATTCAAAGTCTTCATTAATTCCAAATTGAACCCCATTTTTATAAGTAAAGGCCGGGTGATGAACGTACTTTGTTCCGGGTACAGCATTTTGGATAGTAAATGTATCTACATCATAAAAGGGGTAAATATCGCGAACCGTGGATTGGCCGCTTTCCCATACACCAGCGCTAACTATAAACCGTACCTGGTTTTGCTGTAAAACCGGAAAGTTTGTTGGCAACTCATAAGCGCCAAGATTGTCAACATTAGCTTCTACCCAAACATCGGTAATACCCTGGGCATTTAAGGTTTTGTTTTGGTACTTAACAGTTACCGAATCCATTTTTACATAAATTGGAATACCGCCATTAGGATTTTGGCGGCACGAGTTAAGGCAGAAGGATAAGAGTAAAAGGAGACAAAGGGTATAAGCTAATTTCATTGTTAAAATTCTGTGCCTAAAACGCTGGCTCGGTAAAAAGATTGCAAATATGGTCGGAAAAGTTAGAAAGGCAAGGCCCCCTAACCCCGGAGGGGGAATAAAGGCAAGTGGATGTTTACTTATGTAGTATCAGTTGTTGGTTGATCTTATCGAGTATCTGGTGGGCAACGTCCATGGCGTTGTAGCCTTCAAGCACACTTACAGGCACGGGCTTGTTTTGGGTAATGGATTTGTGGAATAACTCCAGCTCCATCTTAATAGCGTTTACATCCTTCTTTTCGCTGGTTTCGTAGGTGATATATTTTTTGGTGGTGTCGGGCAGCTCAATTTCCAGGTGTTGCAAAAGGCTGCCATTATCGGGCGGCATTTGGTCCTCAATTTTAAAGGTATCTGCTTTTTTAGCCAAAAAGTCCATGCTGATATAGGCCCCCGGCTGAAAGATCCTCATTTTCCTCATGTTCTTTACCGATATCCTACTGGCTGTAATATTGGCTACGCAACCATTATCAAATTCAATACGGGCATTGGCTATATCCGGCGATTTGCTGAGGATCGCCACTCCGCTGGCGCTTATTCTTTTTACATTGGCCTTTACCAGGCTTAAGATGATGTCAATATCGTGTATCATAAGATCGAGGACGACAGAAACATCGGTGCCTCTTGGGTTGAACTGTGCCAGGCGGTGCACTTCGATAAACAGCGGCTTTAAGGTTTTTTTATTGAGACTTAAGATGGCGGGGTTGAAACGCTCTACGTGACCTACCATGGCTTTAACGCGGGCTTCATCAACCAGCGAAACTAATTCCTTGGCTTCGTCCAGGTTGCTTGATAAAGGCTTTTCAATAAAAATATGCTTGAATTTTTTGATTGCATCCTGGGCTATTTGAAAGTGCGTGGTGGTAGGCGAAACAATATCCAGGGCATCGGAGGCATCTATCAGCTTTTTGGGGGAATCGAACCTTTTTACGTCAAAATCGGCCATGGCTTTTTTGGCGTTGTTATCATCGGGGTCGTAAAAGCCAACTACTTCATAACCAGAAATTTCTTTAAGCAGTTTTAAGTGAATTTTACCCAGGTGACCTACGCCAAACAACCCAATACGTACCATTTTTGCCATGCAACGAATTTATACCCACCGCAACCGGCATAAGGCAAAGCGCAGGAAATGATTTGCATGGAGTATTGTGGATTGTAGCGGGAACAGTTCACAGTTTACGGTCTTCAGTTTACGGTTTGGGGTTTACGGTTTACAGTTGGGGTCAGTTTCCGGTCTCCAGTTTCCGGTTTACAGTTAATGAGGTTTTGTGCGTATCGTTTTGGAATGCAGTTAATGGGCGGGTGGACCTCCTATACTAATCCAGGAGAGAGTGCTGTTTGTGGGCCAGTCTCCAACTGTAAACTGCAGACTGTAAACAGAAAACTGTCAAAATTCCCTACCTTCGCGCCCTTATGTATTATAACCGCAAAATAGCGCTGCACACACTTGGGTGTAAGCTCAATTTTTCCGAAACTTCAAGTATTGGCCGCATATTGGTTGAGCAGGGGTTTCAGAAGGTTGAGTTTAGCGACCGCGCGGACTATTATATCATCAATACCTGTTCGGTTACCCAAAATGCGGATAAAGAAACCCGGCAGATAGTAAAAACTGCATTGAAGACCAATCCGGGGGCCAAGGTGATAATTGTGGGTTGTTATGCGCAATTAAAGCCCGAGGAGATATCGCAGATTCCGGGAGTAAGTCTGGTACTTGGCGCGAATGAGAAATTTAAGATACACGAGTACCTGGAGCAGTTGGAGGAACAGGAAAGCCCTTTAGTGATAAGTGGAAATATTGATGATGTTGGTTTTTATGCTGATGCTTACAGCCAGGGCGAACGCACCCGCAGCTTTTTAAAGGTGCAGGATGGCTGTGATTATTTCTGTTCGTTTTGCACCATACCTATGGCACGGGGCAAAAGCAGGAGCAACTCTATTGCCCAAACTGTTGAGGTTGCAAAAAAGGTGGTTGCCACCGGTGTAAAGGAAATAGTACTGACCGGTGTAAACATTGGTGACTTTGGTAAAACGCCCGATGGCAACGAACGCAGTGAGGAAAATCTTTTTGCTTTAATACAGGAGCTGGAAAAAATTGAGGGTAATGTGCGCTGGAGAATATCAAGCATTGAACCTAATCTTTTAACCAATGATATTATTGGCTTTGTGGCCAATTCGGATAAGTTTATGCCGCATTTTCATATCCCTTTGCAGAGCGGATCGGATAAAATATTGAAACTAATGCGCAGAAAATATTTGCGCAAACTATATAAGGAACGCGTTGAATTGATAAAGAAGTTAATGCCCCATGCCTGTATTGGGGTGGATGTGATCGTAGGTTTTCCCGGAGAAACTGAGGAACAGTTTTTGGAGACGTACAATTTCATTAACGACCTGGATGTGTCGTACCTGCACGTATTTACCTACAGCGAAAGGGCCAATACCCGCGCTTTAAATATAAACCCCGTTGTTCCTCAACAAGTGCGCAAAGAGCGTAACAAAATGCTACGAATCCTTTCTGAGAAGAAGCGCCGAAAATTTTATGCCGAACATTTAAACATCGAACGCAAGGTCCTTTTAGAATCTGAAAATGACGGTGGTATAATGTATGGATTTACTGATAACTACATAAAGGTGGCACTGCCTTATGATGAGGAACTGGTGAATACCATACAAAAGGTTTCGCTGAATGAGGCATCGGATTTTGGATATGTGAAAGGCACGAATACAATGTCTGAATTGGGATTTTTGGGATTAAAGGATTATGCGATTTAAATACATTGATTGAGGATGGCGTTGAAGGAGGAAATAAAAGATGATTTAACGTATAAAATTATTGGTTGTGCCATGAAGGTGCATGGTGTTTTGGGCAATGGATTCCAGGAGGTGATTTACCAAAGGGCATTGGTCATAGAAATGGGGAAGCAAGGATTGTCTTTTCAAAGGGAATTGGAGATGCCTTTATTTTATGACGAGATAAATATAGGATCAAGGAGAGTTGACTTTTTAGTTGAAGAAAAAATAATGGTGGAGTTGAAAGCGGTTGTTAAGTTAGAAGATGTTCATTTGGCGCAAGGCTTAAACTATTTAGTAGCCTATAAAGTAGATTTAGGCCTGTTGTTGAATTTTGGAGCTCAAAGTTTAGAAGTTAAAAGATTAAGGCATCCCTTGAATAAGATAAATCCCAACGTCTGAATTTGGATTTATAGGATTAATGGATTACAGGATTAAATCCATTAATCCCAAAATCCAACAAATCCAAATGCTGATAGTTGGGATTTACTCCACCACCGTTTTAAAAGTACTTGCTCCGTTCTTCGAAGACACCCTTGTTAAATAAATACCGGTCTGTACTTTATTTAAGTTGCAGTTTTTACTATTGCTTCCCGCACTTGCTTTCCAGTTTTCGCGCAGGGCTAGGCGGCCTTCGGTATCGTAGATTTCAAGCAATAGATTTTCTTCTTTATCGTCGGTGTAGGTGATAATGAAACTGCCATTGTTAGGGTTTGGAGATAAGGTGCAATTGAGCGTATTCGAAATATTGCTGATGGCCGATGGCAGGTTTGCTGCCGTGAGCACCGCCTGGTAAGCGTTGATCTTTCCATTGCCCCAAAAGTTGTTGCCGGGTATAACAAGCGGACCTGTAAAAGTATCCTTAATAGCCGTTTCGGCGAGGATGGTTCTTACCTGGTCGGGCGTTAAGTACGGATGTGCCTGTAACATTAACGCTACTATGCCCGATGTAGCAGGTGAGGACATGGAAGTGCCCGACATTTGCCCGTAGTAATATTTTTTTCCGCTGGCTGTGTCGAGCGAGTAACTTACGTCATCTGTATAGTTAACTCCTCCCGGTATATAGGTGCTGTCCCAACGGTTTACGGATGAAACCACGCACATTCCGGGGGCAGAAATATCCGGCTTAACTCTTCCGTCAACTGTAGGTCCCTGGCTGCTGAAAGGTGCCAGTGCATATTGATGCGCGTAGCTGCCAAAAGTATAGCTGTTACCGGTAATGCTTCTAAATCCCGATTTGGAAACATAAGCGCCTACCGCAATTGCCGAGTGAGTAGAAACGAGATCGGAAACCGTATGCGTAACATCGCCGCTTGTTGCCCATGGGCGGCCATTATCAACCAATTCGCCGGCATATCCTTCGCCGCTGCGCACGTACCCATTCCATAGGTTGATAGTTCCGTCCGTTCCTTTTATGCTTAAGCAAACAGTGTCGTTGTTGCGGCTGTATAAGCTGATGTAAACACGTGGCTCGTAATTAAACTCGCTGGTGCTGGTTGTAAAAGTTACAAAGCAGGTGTCGCCGTTGGTGCCTTTTAAATAAAGATAATGCACTGCATTATCAAGGCAAACATAACCGGTACTCGAAACCAGTGTGTCATTATACAAGCTGGCCTGAACACAAAAAGTTTTGCTTACATCGCCCCACAGATCCAGCCAGGTATTTTTGGTATTGAGGTTAGCATCGAACAAAATAAATGTATTGACGACAGTGTCGTTTGATGCAAATGTTTTGGACAGGTGTATCCTTGTATCGCCGGAGTTACCTGCAGAGCAAACAAATATTTTACCCGAACCGGTTAGCGCATCGCAGGCCTGGCTAAAAAGCGAAGTGCCATCATGCGGACCCACCGGTGTACCCCAGCTAAGATTGATAACAGCAGGCTTGCCAACTGATGCAGCGTATGTATAGATGTAATTCATTCCATCAATCATATCCGACATACCCGTATTTTGCCACTGATTCGAATCAGGCATAATGCCCACCAAAACAATATCGCTTTCAAAAGCCATACCGCGGTATTTTTTGTGGTCGGTGGTACTACTTCCGTATCCGCTGCCACCGGCAATGCCGGTAACATGGGTTCCATGCGATGCATGGGTGTTGTCGGAGTGTTCGGCCTTCATGGCATTGGTATCAGTCAACTCGCTTCCATAAATAAAACCGGTGGGCGGGGTACCGGAAACCTTTTCTTCCCAAATTCTTTTTATGCGGTATGTTTTGCCAAGGGTATCGTAAAATGTGGGGTGGGTAAAATCAAAACCCACATCCATTACGCCCAACACTACATCCTTCCCTGTATAGCCCATGGGTCATTCAAAAGCGCTGTTGTCGTGCACCGAATCAACGTGCGTTAATTTACGAACGGAGTCGAGTTTCATAGAAACAAGCTCATCCAGTTCTATATAGTCCATGCCGTTTAAGCGCGTAAACTGCTCCACTTTATCTGCCGGAATTTGCACGGTCCATATTTTGCCCGCCTTGGTTCCAACATGAATTCCCAGGGTTTCGAAATCGGAGGCATTTACTGCAGCATTTACTTTTACCAGGCCACTCATGTAAACTCCGGAGGAAGTTTTTTTATAGACGTAATCCGGCAAAGGGTTGAGATTATTATCCGAGTTTTTTAGTTGCAGCAAATATTGTTTGGTGCGGGGAGATAATTTGGCCAGGCCGTTTTGAGGAATTTGCGCAGCGATGATCATTGAAACGAAAAGGCAAATAAGCAAGGCTATACTTCTCATACTAATTATTATTTGTGTTTAAAAACAACCCTGCAATATAAAGCGTAAATAATAGAGTTTAAAGCCGGTTAAATGCGGGAATGGTACGGCTTTTGTTTTTATAACAGAAAATTAGCGGTTATGAGTAATGAGGAGCAAAAGCGCGGATGTCCGGACTGGACCCGCATTAACTTAAGCGAGGAATATGAGGCTGCCTACTGGGTTAAAAAGTTTGGTGTTAGCAGAGAGGTGCTGGATAAAGCAGTAAAAAAGGCAGGACCTATAGTGGCAGATATCGAAGCTTTTTTGGCAGGTAGCAGATAATTAACGGGTAGGAGGGTATCGTGTTTTGGCCCTGGGGTTTAGGTTTAAGATTGAAGGAGTCCCGTTTTTTTTGCTCTTTCGCGGCAGGTTTAAACCCATTGCTAAATGCTGTTACGCTGTTATCCCAAAATTACTGATTGGATATTTCATGCTTTTAATCAGTCGCCCATGGCCGATTATCGTTTTCTGCCTATATACAGCTATGGTTTTTTTGTTGCCTGTGGCTTTTTTGCCGCAGCTACACTGGCCGTTGCTGAGATGCGAAGAAGGGAAGCGCTTGGGTTATTAAAGGGCCAGGAAGTTGAAATTAAAAACGATGAAACACCCGGCATTATCGAATTGCTGGTAACCTTTGTATTGACCTTCACCTTGTTTTATAAGCTGATTGGCATATTTGTTTACCACGAGCAGTTAAGGACCTATCAATTGCAATTTAAGAGTTACCTGGTGGCTGCCACCGATGGTAATATCATTCATAAAATACTTTCGATATATACTTATGGTAGTTGGGTGGGTGGTTTACTTGTAGCTGTTTCGTTTACAGCTTTTTTCTTCCGTAAAAGTTCTCTTACAATTAGCTTGATGGGCTGGCAGGGTTACGCTAAAAAGAAAGAGCTACAAGCCAGGGCCGTTATGAAAAAAGTGATGGTTTACCCCAGCGATAGCATGGGCGACCTGGTTGTTATAGCCGCTATTTTTGGAGTTCTGGGATCCTGCTTTTTCAACTTTTTGGAGAACCCGGATGACTATAAAAATTTTTGGTCGGACCCGGTGGGCTCCCTGTTCAGTGGGTTGTCGGTTTATGGAGGGTTAATAATGGCCGGGATAGGTTTTGGAGTATATGCCTGGCGCAAAAAATTTAACCTGGGGCATTTTTTCGATTCTGTCGCTCCCGGTTTTATGTTGGCCAATGGCCTGGGTCGCTTAGGCTGCCAGGTTGCCGGTGATGGCGATTGGGGAATAGCAAACTTAGCGGCAAAGCCCTCGTGGATACCACAGTTTTTATGGAGTACCCACTACGAGCACAA
>JAQBNQ010000557.1 GCA_028288545.1 Bacteroidota bacterium | reverse complement strand
GGCTTAAAAATCAATTGTTGAAAGTTTTTGAATACCTGGCAAAATTATTTGCGCAGGAGAAAAATTACGAAGAGGCTTACCGTTACCAACTTCGCTTTGCGCAACTGGACAAAGAAATATCGAATACAGAAACCAGCCAGCAAATGGCCCGCATGGCAGTGCGTTACGAAATAGAACAAAAGGACCGCGAGGCAGAATTAGAAAGAATAAGAAACGCCGACCTCCAAAAAGCATATAACTCGCTGGAGTTGGAGAAGAAGCGCAGCGAGGAATTACTGAATAATATTTTGCCCGAAGAGGTGAGCGAGGAGCTGAAGCAATCTGGCAAAACAAAAGCCCGCAGTTATGAGCAGGTTACGGTAATGTTTGCCGACATACAGGGTTTTACAAAAATAAGTGAGCAGCTGTCAGCAGAAGAAATTGTAAGCGGAATTGATGAATACTTTGAAGCCTTTGATAAAATTGTTGAACGCTTTGGTATAGAAAAAATTAAGACCATTGGCGATGCCTACCTTTGCGCAGGAGGCATTCCTGTTATAATGGAAGACCATGCGCGTAAGGTTGTTTTAGCGGCGACAGAGTTTTTACAAGCTGTTGTAACGCTTAAAAACCAAAGAGAAGAACAGGGCAAGCCAGGATTTAATTTCAGGATAGGTATTCACTCCGGGCCGGTGGTGGCCGGAGTGGTGGGCATCAAAAAATTTGCCTATGATATATGGGGCGATACGGTTAACACTGCTTCGCGGATGCAGCAGAACAGCGAACCCAACCGCATTAACATTTCGCAAAGCACTTACCAACTTGTTAAAGACCATTTTAAATGCGAATACCGCGGAGAAATTGAGGCAAAAAACAAGGGTAAACAAAAAATGTATTTTGTATCCTTTTGAATTTTGAACTGAGCGCAGGAAAATATTTATTTTGCCGTCTAACACTATACAATAAAACCATTTAAACCCCTCAGGCATGAAAATCCGACTCGCGTTTCTATCTGCAGTTATCTTTTTTTCTTCTACCCTTTTCGGTCAGTACCGTAGTATTGATAATATTGGAGTTGATGCAATCAGTGTTATTGAATTAGGGGCTAATGGCGATTCGTGGGTGGGCACAAACGGCGATGGCGTTTACTTTTATAAAGATTCGACTAAAAGCTGGTTTCATTACACTACCATTAATACGCCTTCTTTAAAGAGCGATACCATTACCGGTATTGCTACCGGCTATATTGGTGGAGTACAACATGCGTTTATTGCCACAACAAAAGGAATGAGTTATGACCGGGCCGGTATTTGGGACACGCTTGGCCCAATACCTGACCAACACATAGCCGGCGTTATCTTACGGCCCGATTCAATTTGGGTTATCACCAGAACGGGTATTTCTAATTTCGATTCGTCAAAAGTCCATCGCCAGAACTTTTCGTTGCCCATTTTGCCAGCAATAGCAGCCCAAACAGGAACGCCTCAGTGCGCCTTATTTTGTGTCGCTACAGCCAATAACGGCTGCTATCATACCAGCGATGGCATTAATTTTAGTTATGTGGACACTAGTGCACCCCATGGACACCTGGTAGACAACCGCGTTAATGTGGTAGTAATAGACAACCAGTGCAACCGAAAGATCATCGGCACAAAAGGAGGACTATCCTTGTGTCCGAACGGGCCGCCTTGTCAGAATTTTACTACTGCAAATGGACTTCCTCAAAATGATATAACGGCAGTAGCTGAGGGATGTAATGGCGAAATATGGATAGGCACCCGCGATTCGGGGGTAGTTATTTATAATAACTCAACCTTTAGTCGCATTACATCAGCTAACGGTTTAAGTTCGGATAAGGTTACTTCTCTCAGTGTTACCGGGGCAGGTTGTTCGGTCTGGATAGGAATGGCAGATGGAAATATTGCCGCCCTTGATTCAAACAAAAACGTAGTAGGGATTTTGAGTGGCATTGAAAAAGTTAAGGCTGCCTCTTTTGGCGTTCATGTTTTTCCGCAGCCGGCCAATAGCCAGGTAAACTTTCTTTTTGAAACTGAATTGAACCAGGCTGAACTTTATATTACTGACATCAGCGGCAGACAGGTTCAGGCCGTTAGCATTAATAACCGTTCTAATGCTTTGGTCGATGTTACAAACCTCTCAAGCGGAATGTATTTCTATCAGCTTCAGTCTTCCGGCCAAATGCTAAAAGCAGGTAAAGTGCAGGTTGTAAGGTAAGTTCAGGCTTTGCAAAACTGTATACTTTGAGTATTTGAAGACCCAAAAAGGCTCTAAAATGGCCTCCATTAGTGGATTTAAGCTAATAATCAGCCGTTTTCTCTAAAATTTCGGGGCAAATCATATATTTGCGCTCCAATTTCAAAAAGGCTAATAACTAATACTAAATACTAATTACTAATATGGAGCATTTGATTTACATCCTTCCCCTTTTCGGAGTCGTAGCGCTGGTTTATATGGCAATTCTTTCAAGCTGGGTAACCAAGCAGGATGCCGGAGATGCAAAAATGGCTGGCATAGCCCAAAACATTGCCGAAGGGGCCATGGCCTTTTTGAAAGCCGAGTACCGCATTCTATTGATCTATGTTTTAATAGCAGGTATTGGCTTAGGAATATTATCCCGTGTACCTAAAGTTGCGGATCACTCCAGCCTGTTAATCGTGGCGGCCTTTGTAACGGGCTGTTTCTTCTCAGCCCTAGCAGGGTTTATAGGAATGAAGATCGCTACTAAGGCCAATGTTCGTACAACACAAGCGGCTAAAACTTCTCTTGCAAAAGCATTGAAGGTTTCTTTCCGCGG
>JAQBNQ010000549.1 GCA_028288545.1 Bacteroidota bacterium | reverse complement strand
CCTTTCAATGCCTTCAAGGCTGCCCATCGCTTCATTTACCCATTCGTCTTTTTCGGCGTTCATATTTGTTTAGATGCTTTTATTTAAAAAAACCTGCGCTTACATATTTTCTTTATAAAAATCAGCCAGTATCTTTTGCAAATTCTGCTTGGCGCGGAACATCAAAGATTCAACCGATGAGGCTGTAGTTTTCATTACTTCGCTTATTTCCAGGTAACTTAATCCTTCTATTTTATGCAGTGTAAATGCCACTTTTTGGTTTTCAGGCAGTTGCTCAATAGCTTTAAAAAGATACGCGGCAAGTTCCTTATTTTCCAATTGCACTCCCGGGTGGAAAAAATCGGGGGGATCTATCCTCAGCTGGTTGTCATTTTGGCCAAAAAGGCTTTTCATAAACCCAAAACGTTTCTTGCGTTTTTTGCTTCTCAAATGATCAAGCGACTTGGTTACAGCAATCCTGTATATCCAGGTGGATAGTTTTGATTCTGCCTTAAAGTTTTTTATGGAATGATAAACCTCCACAAAAACCTCTTGGGTAATGTCTTCAGCATCTTCAGTATTTTGCAAAATACCTATGCACGAGTTGAACACGCGGTCCCTGTGGCTTTCTACCAGCGTTCTGAAAGCCTCCTCATTGCCCTGTTGTAGTTGTGATATGAAAACAGCCTCGTTCAATGCGGGAAATGTAAGCAGTAAATTTGAATTTATTGCGCAGCAGCAAACATCTTCCACTCTTCCAGTATCTCGCCCTTTAATACTCTTGGAAATTTTACCTGCCCACCTGTTTTTCCACGGTTGCTTAAAAACCGGTAAAAGAGTTCATTCGGAAATGTTTTGATCTCTATGTCTTTTAAGGCAAATTGTCTTTCAATGCGGTAATCATCATTCAACTCTTTCAGCTTTTCATCAAGTATCCCTTTCAGTTTAGCAAGGTCAGGATGCACATCGCAACCAATATTCCAGACATGTATAAATCCGCCGTCCTTAGGTTCGGCATAAACGGTAAATTCTTTACAATTAAAATTAAGTTCATCGCAAACCACGCTAACAGCTTTATTCATATTGTCAACAGACAGATGCTCGCCGGTTACACTTAAAAAATGTTTGGTTCTGCCGGTAATAATGATTTCCGCCTTTTCTATATCCACAAATCGAACGGTATCGCCAATCAGGTATCGCCACGCGCCGGAACAGGTGGTTATAAGCAATGCATAGTCAATGCCGGGTTTAACATCTTTAATCGTTAATGTTTCGGCACCCGCTTTTACATTACCCGATGAATCGAAATTGCTTTCATTAAAAGGGATGAACTCGTAAAAATTATAATCAGATAAGATCAGTTTCATTCCTTCCATTTCCGGTGATTGCTTAAAGGCAAAAAATCCTTCGCTGGCTAAATAACTCTCGTACCAAAAAACCTCTTGTCCAAACAACTTATTAATGCTGTTTATATACGGTTCCGCCCTAATGCCGCTGTGGATATATACTTTCAATTCCGGCCATAATTCGTGAATGTCCTTCAATTGATAATGCTCAACAATGCGCTCCAGCACTATTTGTACCCACGAGGGAATCCCGGTTATCATCGAAATATTCCAACTGGCAGCATCGCGTACTATGTTGTCTATCTTGCTGTCCCATTGCATGGCCATTACCTCTCTTCCCGGTTTAGAAAAGGATTGATACCAAAACGGAATTTTAAGCTGCACAATGCCGCTCAAATCGCCGATATAACTGGCCCCATTATAGTTCAGGTCAATACTGCCACCAATCAATAAGTGATGTTTGCTGAAAATTGTAGCTGGTATTTCTTTATTCAATGCAATTTGCAGCGATAGTTTAAGCGTTTGTCTTTTAAATTGCCACAACTGCTTTTGCGAAACCGGAACATATTTGGTTGAACCATCCGAGGTTCCCGAACTAAGTGCAAAATATTTCAGACTGCCCTTGGTTACAACATCCTTCTCGCCATTCAATGCCCTCATCCACCACTCTTTTATTCCTTCGTAATTATGTATAGGAACCAACCTTTGAAATTCCGCGATAAAGTTTTCAGAGAAGATGATCTGTTCAAAATCGTATTTTTTTCCAAACGCCGTGTGGGCGGCATTTTCCAATAACTTCAGCAATACCTTTTGTTGCTGCTTCAAATATTTTTCCGGCTTTGGGGTCCGGTAATATCTGCCAAGGGGCGATTTTAATGCGGCCCTTAATATATCCGCTCTCTCATTAAAGCTTTTATGCTCTTCGTCGTTCGCCATTTTTCTCTGTATTGGTCATTTACGTGCCGCCGTAAACGATAACGTTGTGTTGTCTTCTTTGTTTTTAAACGAATAAGTGCCAAAGTAAAAATTTTCCTGCCCTTCTTGTATAGGCGAGTAATACATCCGATGTACATCAGTACCGGTTTCAACACAGGTTATGCTTACGGTTTGTACAATTCCCGCGCGGCTCATTCTTACCTGGGTGGCCTTATCGCCCTCACCGGCAAACAAATGAAACTGCAGTATTTCTTCAACCAGGTATTTATCATGACTCTTTAACCAGTTGGCAAACCATTCTTCGCGCATGGCTATTACTTCGGGCGTATAAAGAGTAACCGAACACCGGATATGCGGTTTGTTTTCATCCAGTGTTTTGAAATGTTTCTGTGCACCATCCCATCTTAACTCATAAAGTTTTTTGTTTTCGGCAACAAGTATGGTAAAGGGTTCTATTCCTGATAAATCATATCGCTCATTAAAGTCGAAAATAGTATTGGCATCAAAAAACTCAAGCACCACCAGCCCGCGACTTTTGCGATAAGGAGGTTGATGTCGGTGCGGCAAAAAGGCTCCATTTAAAAGACAAACTGTGCGCCCGTTTTCCGAAGTAGCTATCCAGGTACCACCGGCTTCTCCATCCCGCGGAAAAAGTAATTGAGTCGTGGAAGTTCTAGCTAATTCAGGCTTGCCGGCGGCTTTACGCAACAATCTTTCGTCCCTGTTGCTGGTTATTAAAAAACCTTCTTTAAGCGGAAGGTAT